>JBBSKW010000239.1:0-1506 GCA_038256005.1 Pyrinomonadales bacterium | reverse complement strand
GCGCGTCTACCAGTTCCGCCACGTCCGCACGTTGGGCGAACAATGAGAATACTAATTCGGCGTGTGAAACTCAAGAACAAAAGTCAGAACGGGAATCGGGGTCAGGCCCCTGTGAATTCGTGCACACGGCTGCAATGCGGACGAAGACGGTTGTGCTGCTTCAGGATCGCTCGTGTGCGTTAAGGAATAACTTTTATGTATCGACATGCCCAAGCGGCTTAAGGGCCGGACCGTTTATGACATGGCCGTCGGTTGCGAAACGCGATCCGTGGCAAGGGCAATCCCACGTTTTTTCAGTCGAATTAAAGTGAACGATACAGCCGAGGTGCGTACAGACCGCGGACAGACGGCTCAGAGTTCCGGCTTCGTCGCGAAATACCGCGATTTTCGACAGGCCGTCTCGTATGATCGCGCCTTCGCCTTTGCCGATCTCATCCTCTGAATTCACGTCGCCGGGCGTCACCCAATCGACGTACGGAGTTGTTGAGGCAACTATTTCAGGAATCGCCTCCTTCAATGATTGGGTCGCTAAACGCGAAGGATCGTAAACATCCGCCCAGGCGTTTTCTTTTCCAAGTATCAGATCGGAATTGATCATTGCGCCGATCGTCCCGTGCGTCATTCCCATGCCCGAATCACCGGTGATGATATAAACGTTAGGCTCGCTGCCCGAATATCTGCCTAGAAACGCCAAGCCGTCGTGCGTTTCCAGAAACTGACCGGACCATTTATAGAGCACCTCGCCCACATCGACAAATCGTGCCCGTGTCCACGATTCCAGCCGCTCGAACCTTGCTTCACCATCGTTCTCCTGACCGGTACGGTGATCTTCGCCGCCTACGATCAGAACTTCGCTGTCACCGTCCGGCTGCGTCCGCAGGTAATGGTAGGGGTCCTGCGTGTCCCAGAACAATGCCGTATCGATCGTATTCGCGGGTATGCGAAAAGCCAGAACATACGTTCGATAGGGCATAAGTTCGGGGAACATATTGCTCATCAACGGATAGTTTGTCGCGAGTACCAAAGACGGCGCGGTGATAGTGTTTCCGTCGGCCAATTTTACTTCGGGACTATCGCCGCCTTTCCATTCCCTCACAGTCGAACCGGAGACGAGAGTGCCGCCATTTGCTTCTATCGAACCGGCGAGCCCGCGAAGATATTTCAAGATATGAAACTGTCCCTGGTCAGGAAAACGGAGGCAGCGGCCAGTTTTGTGTTCTTTAAAAAGCTCTGTTTGTGCCCAATCAACATTTGATAACCCACACCTGTGCGCCGCCGCTAGCTCCTCGACCAGATCGTCTTCGCCGTCACCGTCGTCAAACAAATATCCATCCAATCTTGTAAAATCGCACTCGATCTTTTCATTTCTGATAATTTGCTCTATTTCGTCAATGGCCCGAACGTGACTCTGCACAGCAAGCTTTGCTTTTTCCTTGCCGTGCCATTTCTCGATCCGATAGATTCTATCGTCTATAGCATTTGAAAGATGCGCCGTCGTTCGGCAGG
>JBBSKW010000238.1:0-1768 GCA_038256005.1 Pyrinomonadales bacterium | reverse complement strand
GATTCGACGAACTGCTGCGAGCTACGTTTGAGTTGCTCTTCCTGCGAGGGCGTTATATCGCGAAGCGATTCCTCGGCCGCACGGCGGGCTCGCGCCGCCATCTTCTCTGCCGAGAGATTTTGCCGCAACCGCGGCTCGACGGTACCATTC
The DNA here is from genome assembly GCA_038256005.1 of Pyrinomonadales bacterium. GTDB lineage: Bacteria > Acidobacteriota > Blastocatellia > Pyrinomonadales > Pyrinomonadaceae > OLB17. Next base: position 1,618 of record JBBSKW010000238.1, on the reverse strand, counting down.
TGATCGACAACCACGATCCGCGTAGGTTCGCCCTTTATCGAAAAGATTATCGCCGGAACAATAGCAAAACCGATGGCGAGCAGCGGAAGCAGCAGCGTGCCGATAAGGAACGACCACTTCAGGACGACCTTCTTGTATTCATGTTTTACGACCGCGAGAAATTTTCTCATTGCACACCTCCGATCTGTTCGATAAAGATATCGTTGAGGCTTGGCTCTACTTGTTCGAATTTAGAAAGGACCGCTCCGCCTGCGACTAGCTTTTGCAGCACCGCCTGCGGATCGACGCCGTCTACGAGGTGAAGTTCCTGCTCATCGGAGTGCGTAACGACCCGTGAAATAAGTGTTGTGTCGCTGATGACCGCCTCCGCCCCTGTGCCGCGAAATGCGATCAGATTGTCGCCATAACTCGCCTTTACCTCGCGAAGCGTTCCGGCAATGACCTTTTTTGACTTGTTGATCAGCAAGATGTCGTTACACAATCGTTCGGCTGTTTCCATCAGATGCGTCGAGAAAATGATCGTCTTTTCCTGTGACTTGAATTCGGAGATGACGTCGATCATAAATTCAACGTTGATCGGATCGAGGCCGGAAAAAGGTTCATCAAGGATAAGCAAGTCAGGATCATGGAGAACGGTCGAGATGAACTGTATCTTCTGCTGCATTCCCTTCGACAGGTCGGTCGTTTTCTTAGCCTTCCATTCGCTGAGGTTCATTCGGTCGAGCCAGAAATCGATCCGCTTATCAGCGTCGGACGAGCTAACACCTTTCAAGGCAGCAAAATACTTGAGCTGGTCGGAGACCTTCATTTTTTTGTAAAGCCCGCGTTCTTCCGGAAGGTATCCGATACGATTCTGCAGTCCGCTGTTCATTCGCTCGCCAAAAAGCTCGACGCTGCCCTCGTCCGGGACGGTTATGCCGACGATCATTCGGATCGTTGTCGTTTTGCCGGCACCGTTGGGCCCCAGAAATCCGAAGACTCGGCCCGAACGCACTTCAAAACTTAGATCATCAACAGCCAGAAAATCGCCAAAGCGTTTCGTGACCCCATCTGCCCGAAGCGTTATATTCGAATCTGTCATAGGTAAGTAGATTGTGAATGTTCAGAATAGGATACGCAACGGCCGGTAAAAACGTTCACTTTTTCGATCTCGGATTCCGGTTTCTGAAGTTCCCACCGTTGCGATCACTCAAGATTTGCAGTTTACGCAAATTCGTTTAAGGTCTTTAGAGAACTTATCTTTACAGTTATGGAGATCTTCGTTTATCGGCCCGGTGCTGAACACGTTGAGGAAGGCTTTGCTGCGGCGGATCTTCCTGGACTTTTGGCTGACAAACGCAATGTCGTTTGGTTGGATATTCTTGGCGATTCTCCCGAACGTATCGAATCGGCCAAGGACGTATTATTGAACGTCTTCAAGTTTCATCCGCTTACCGTCGAAGACTGCATCGAAGAACGAAACCAGCCGAAGGTCGAACCGTTTCCCGATCATCTCTATTTCATCGTCCACGGCATCAGGTCAGGCGAAACGAAACCAGAAAGTTTCGTTACCAAAGAGCTCGACGGGTACTTGGGCGACAACTACGTTGTTACGTTTCACACCGAAAAGTTCCGAAGT
>JBBSKW010000237.1:0-1872 GCA_038256005.1 Pyrinomonadales bacterium | reverse complement strand
GCAAGGCGTTAAAGACCTCAAATATTTTTCAGCAAGAGGAAACATATTGGTCGTTTCGCAAAAATGGTAATTGTTTAGCGTCAGTTTCGAGGAATAAAAACTCGTTTTCTGGTAATCTCCTTCCGCGGTAAAAAGAGTTATAGATATTCTTATTTTCGGAGGCTCACAAAGAATGGCAAGCTTTACAGTTTACGTGAAATATAAAGGCGGAAGTCAGACGTCGTTGGAAAAGGCGCTCATCCTCTTGAACACTTATCTCGGTTCGTTGATTGGCAAACAAAAGGCATTCGACACTTTTAATGCAATGTTGGCCAAAGACGATACAACCCCGGCCCTTAGTGAAACCGATGTGATCGTTTATATGCTCCGAAGTCTCAGCAAAAGCGTTATCTCAAAAAACGGCGGAAGCGTTACGATGGCCGAGACAAATGGCAACGTACTCGGCATGACCGATCTGAACAAGAAGATCTGCGAGGTCTATGCGGATCGGACGTTTCAGGACAGCCCTGCGGAACTCGCTGGTGCCATCTATCACGAAATCGCTCACATCAAATCAAATCAGGACAATGCAATGCACGATGGCAAGAATGGCTTTCTAAAAGCATCGCCCGATTATAACGGCTCGCCGTCTGATGAAAATGCAACGTTCATGGCCAAGCACATCGGTAGAAAGGTTAAAATGGACGCAAGTTATTAGCTGCTGCCAACGTGTTAAGTGGAAGGAAAGGCCGCCATTACGGACGGCCTTTTCTTTTTGTTACTCCACATTGACGAAATCAGTTCCAGTCCGCCCGAAAGTTTCCGGAGCGTACATCTCCTCGGCCTTTGCCGGGGGGACCACGAACTGGCCGGGCGTCGTTGCCCTTGCGACATACGTGTAGTTATAGACACCTTCCCACAAGAGCGAAGTAAAAGCCTCGGCACGTTCGTCACGGAAATTCTGATGCTCAAACCAATTCATTCTCCACCAGTAATAGTTTCTGCCGATCGAACTTGCCCCGACTTCAACTACTCCGGTATTGCCGCCACCTGCGTCGGGCGGAATGGCCTCGGTCGTGGCGAGCGAAGGATTCAGAATCTCAAGCCCGGCTGGAAGATTATCGACCAGGGCGACGTGATAACGCCGTGCCTGTGCGACCATTGTCAGCCGCACGCGAACCCTTGCACCCGATTTGATCGTCCAGCTTCCGTCGGCGTTCTGTTTTACGTCCGCCGGATCGTCGATCGCTTCGTACTTTCTGATAACGGTGAAACCATAATCTGCCGGTTCAAGCTTCAGATTCTTCGGCGCGTATTTCATACCGATGCGGTAATACAATCGCCCGGCACCTTGCCGATCCAGGATCAGATTCGAAGTGCCGCCTTGATCGATCAAATACGACATCGGAATGTTCAATTGATTCGAATCAACCGATCGCCCTCTGAAGACCTGTTCGCCGGCGTATGTGTTTCCCAGCCAAACCTTTGTGACAAAGTCCGGCGTCACCTTTTCAAACGCATTGAAGTATCTGTCCAGGGCCAGAAGGATGAACACGTTGTCCTGCGTCGAACCCCAATGCCCTCTCTTTCGATGTGCAAGCAATCCCCGAACGAGTTTCGGTATCAAATCGTTTTGTGGATCGGCCTTGATCATAGCTTCGAGGAGCACACCGTCGGCACGCCGGTTCGAATACATTATCAGCCAACCGCCATCGCCATAATCTGTGACGAAGTTTGCAGCAGAAGCAGTTTCGGTCGTGCGGTTCATCAGGAACCGTACGATCTGTTCAACCTCAACTTTCGAACCCGGATCGTTCGCGATCATCGACAATAACCATCCGAGTGCCTCGAACGGCATCTTCTCGATCGTTGCTTCGACAAGAAGCTTCTTCG
>JBBSKW010000236.1:0-1874 GCA_038256005.1 Pyrinomonadales bacterium | reverse complement strand
TGTCGGCGATCTCGGCCCAGTCGGAGCCGTTATTTGAGATCTCAAATTTGAAGTTCACCGGCATCCATATCCATGACCGGGCTGATTGAAGGAAACTGCCGCCGACGTTGGTGATCCCAGTTTCGCGTTGCAGATCGATAACTGCTTCAAACGTCTTGCCCTGAAAGCCCTGCCATTCGCCGGCGGCAAAATTCGTATTGCCGCGAAGGCCGTCGATTATGGCATCGTCCGATCCGCCGGGATATTGCGAGTTGTATGTCGAGACAAGCTTTACGGTCCAATCGTTTGGACGCTTTGCAAAAACGGCTTCGACAAGTTTCGATCTCCATCCTTTTTCATCAACCGAAGCTGCTTTTACCGTCGTCGTTTCTTTGATAGGAAAAGGAGCGGAATATTTGTTGACCGGTTCAGTGCCGTCGGTCGAATAAAGGATCGTTGATGCGGTCGCTGCCGGTTTGATTGATATGCTCGTCTCTGTTCGAAATGTCCTGTCGCCAATCACGATCGGAACTGCGACGAATGCTCCGCCGACTTCGGAATGTGAAAAATCGGTAAACCAGTTCTTTTCCTCGGTGGCCGACATTACGAAATCGAACGTGCCGCCCGCCATCAGATCGCTGTGTTTGAACTGCGTCCTTTTGTGAGGCTGACCGTTCAGTTTAAGCGAAGCGACATAACGATTCACACGCGAGGCATTTGCGGCATTGATGGTCACCGTTTTGCCGTTTTCAAGATGGATCTTTGCCTGCGGAAAGATCGGCGTGCCAATATCGTTAACCGCTCGCGAAGGGTTTACCTGATAAAAACCGAGAGCGCTCAATACGTACCAGGCAGACATTTGCCCTGCGTCTTCATTGCCGATCAAGCCGTCAGGCGAGTTCTTGTAGAATTCGTCCATTATCTTGCGGACGTACTTCTGCGTCTTCCAAGGCTGGTTTGCGTAGTTATACAAATAGGCGATGTGGTGCGACGGTTCGTTACCGTGCGCGTATTGGCCGATCAGGCCGGTTATGTCAGGCTGTTCGCGGCCGACAAGTTTCTGTTCAGTGGTGAAAAGCTGATCGAGCTTTTTGGCAAATTCGATCTTTCCGCCGTGCAATTCGGCGAGAGCCGCAACATCGTGCGGAACGAAGAAAGAATATTGCCACGAATTGCCTTCGGTAAAATGGAACGTAACTTCGTTCGGCTGAAACGGTTCGAGAAAACCGCCGTTGCGTTTCGGCCGAAAGAATTTCGTCTCAGGATCGAAGAGGTTTCGGTAGTAGAGCGAACGCGAGAAGTATTCGCCGGCTTCTTTCTCTAAACGATCATGCCGTTCGCGTCCTGCCTTGCTCGTGTCCTTCAGGTTTTCCCGCACCAATACCTGAGCCATCGTCGCGATGCAGTAATCGTTATACGCATACTCGAGCGTTTTCGAAACGCTCTCGTTCTCATCTTCACCGGAAATATAGCCGCGTTTTTTGTATGCGGCGAGTCCGTGGTGGTCGAGGTTGGCAGAGTGTTTCGCGGCGGCGTATGCTTTCTCGTAATCGAACCCCTTAATGCCTTTCGCCATCGCGTCGGCGATGACCGAAACCGAGTGATACCCGATCATCGTGTCGGTCTCCTCGCCCCACAGTTCCCAAACCGGCAGTCGACCGCCTTGCTCGTAAATGCGTATGAATGTGTTGATGTAATCAACCGTCCGCTTCTGATCGATGATCGTATAAAGCGGATGGGCCGCCCGAAACGTATCCCAGAGCGAGAAGACGGTGTAATGATCAGATGGAGCGCGGACACTCTTGTCCGCATCGCCGGTTCCTCCGGCGAAAGATTCGCTACCTGTCGAAGACTTCGACTTACGCACGCTTGTTCGCGTCGAAGCGACGCTCATG
>JBBSKW010000235.1:0-1886 GCA_038256005.1 Pyrinomonadales bacterium | reverse complement strand
TCCATGCTTTGTATTAATGTGTTTTCTAGGTCTCGTGAATTGGCAGGTTCAGGAGCGTTTAGCCCCAAATGCCAACCTCATCCAGGATCAGCTACGCAATCAGATCCGCAACCGCGGCACGCTCGCGAACCTTGACGGTAAATATTGGGTAGCCAACGATCGGCGGATATATTCATTCGCCTTAACCCCGAAGACCGATCCGAATAACACTTCTGCGTCTGATAACGAAACGGCACCTGTTCCCGTTATCTGTGTCGCCGATTGCGCCCTTCGAAATTTGGTCGTATATGAATTTGTTAGTAGGGGGCAGGAATTGCAAACCCTGTACCGGGCGGAAAAGGCAGTTTGGCAGGAAGATCGCATTAGGTTTGAAGGCCCGGTAACGAAAAGTACGCTTACGGGCGGCAATGTTGCATCGGTCAAGATCGAAGGCGGGGAAATAATGGAAGCTGAAAACCCGTTTCTTGCGATAAGGAAAAAGCCGAGCCAGCTTTCATCTGACGATATTCGGCTTCAGATCCAGTCGAGCGAATCTGAAGTTGAGCAAAGAAGCTTCCGCGTCGCTCTCGAAAAGCGTTATTCTACGCTATTCTTGCCCTTGATAATCGCTCTTTTTACTGCTCCGTTCGCCTTGAGTTTGAACCGAAAAGGGAAGGCGGTGACGGTCGGATACGCCGTCGCACTTTGGCTGCTTTTCATGGGCGTGACCTCGTCGTTCGAACAACTCGGCCTTAGCGGAACGCTCTCGCCCCAGCTTGCTGTCTGGGCGCCGCTCGCGATATTTGCCTCATTGGGCGGATTTCTACTCTCGAGAGTACGAACATGATCGAGACCCTTAAACCGGGAGTTGTTTACTTCGTTATCGTCTTTTCCATCGCATTCATCTTCGGTATCATTAGCACGCTATTCCTCGTTCCACGCATCGGCGAACGCTGGGCCGAACTGCCGGAAATACCATTTTTATTGATAGTTATCCTTTTTACAGCCCGATGGATCGCTAGAAAGTTCGAACCGAGACCGGCATAATAAATTTCAGATAAATATTGTGCAATGGTCGCAATTCGCTGTTAACTCTTTCGGCATTGCGAATGAGCCTTCGGCGAGATTCGGATGTTCTTTAAGCTAAGAATGAGACGCATTTCATCATCTATCTTTGGTTCGAGGAACTCGATGGTGTCGGACGGCTTGATGCCAAATTCGGTAAGCAGTCGATAGGCACGAATTATTCGGCCGCCGCGTCGGCCATATTTGCGGACCGGATACGCATTGCGTTCACCGAGCACCGTCGGTTTGAGAGCCAGCCGGGAATTGATGGCGTCGAGCATTATTAGAACGGCCTCGGGCGCTCCGATACGTTCGTGCGTAACGCGGCTCAGCATTATCGAGCCCTCGCGATTCATCGTCAAATAAAGCCCCGACCAATGCGGAGCCACATCGCCCCGCGGCAACACGGTCCACCTTTCTTTCCCGACAAACTCAGCATTAAACTTCGATGTTGCATCCATAATACAACGATATCATAGATGCAACACCATTTCAACAAGAATTCTTGCATGCAGCAAGATGTCCGTGCCGGAACAGCATTGCGTCAGCGGTCGTGTCAAAACCGAATGGCACGTGATTCACGCCGAAGCCTTTGAAAAGGGAGCGGAAGGAAGTGACGCCGTTTTTGATCTGATCGACGCGAAGTTGCCTCGATCAGACTCGATCGGCGATGAAAGAATTGTATTGTGGACGAAATGCGAATCCGCAATTTGGCACTGAATTCAAAAATTATTCAGTGATTTCCGAAACTATGATAGACTTTCTGGCCAGGCGGGAGCGGAAAATAAGATGAAATATCATGGCGTTGATCGGTTGAGTTATTTTGGTTTACGGGCGATGCT
>JBBSKW010000234.1:0-1944 GCA_038256005.1 Pyrinomonadales bacterium | reverse complement strand
TGGCTGGTCGATGTGAAGGGCTGAGGCGATCTCATTCCACGTCAGATGTCCGCTCCCATTAACACTTTTTACCGTGCGCATCATCACACCGGAAACGACCGCCGGCGTTCCCATCTCGTAATTAAAGACATGTCCGCGCTCTTCGATGATCACTTCCTGCCCGGGCTGCGTGTGCAGCTTAACGGCAATTTGATTTCCCATCGAACCAGTCGGGACAAACAAAGCTGCTTCCTTACCAAAGACTTCCGCCGCCCGCTCCTGTAGGCGATTGACTGTCGGGTCTTCGCCATAAACATCATCGCCAACCTCCGCCGCAGCCATCGCCGCACGCATCGCATCGGTCGGTTTCGTTACCGTGTCGCTTCTTAGATCTATCATTTGATAGTTAGTCAGTCCATCAGACTGCGTCTAGTTCCGAAGCGTCCCAACCCGCAAGCTTTGAACCGGCTTGATAGGCTGAATCTAAAAATTCCAAGACCTTTGCCTCACGGATCTTGCCGACGATCTGGCAATAGAGGTGAAGTGAGCCCTTGGTCGGCCGCCATGCCTCGAGCGGAATCTCAGGAAATCTTTTCGTCATGATAGTGAAATGATTCTAGGCTACTTCTAGTTTATCAACTCGTCGGGCATGGCGGCCGCCCTCGAACTCTGCGCCGAACCATGCCTTGACGATCTCTTTGGCTTCCTCTTCGGATGTAAATCGACCCGGCAATGCGAGAACATTAGCATTATTATGTTCCCTGGCTAGCCGTGCGATATCGGGCTTCCACGCAACGGCTGCGCGTACGCCCTTAACCTTGTTAGCCGCGATTGCCATTCCTGTACCGGAGCCGCAGACTAGAATTCCCTGTTCGAACTCGCCGCTTGCTACTTTTTCCGCCAGCTTTTGAGCAAAATCCGGATAATCGACCGATTCGGCGGAGTTCGTTCCAAGATCGTCGTACTCGACTCCGAGTTCATCGAGTGTCCTTTTGATCTTCTCTTTCTCTTCGAAGCCAGCATGGTCAGCGGCAAGTGCAATTCGTTTTGTCATTATGAGAATTTTATAACACCGATGCTAAGTACATAGCAAAGTCCACTCGTGCGTTGCAATGAGCTCGAAAAATGTTTGTTTGCATTGTCCTAAAGGCTTATAATCAAGTGAGTATCCGAACTCTGAGCCAAATGAAAGTTTTTGCCGCAATTTGTCTGTTTTTGTTATTTCTCGCGGCGACCATTCCCGTTTCTGCACAGGATTACCTGCCGGAACTAGTTCGTCGCGTTAAACCATCAGCGGTTGCGATCGAGACCTTTGACGCGAAAGGAAATTCGGTTTCACGCGGAAGCGGCTTCTTTATCGCCAGCGACCGTGTGATCACGAACCGCCATGTAATCGAGCGTTCGAGCCGAGTTGAAATCCACACTGTTGATGGTCGAAAGTATCCGGTAAAAGGCGTTCTGGCGATCGACGGTGAAGGCGATCTCGCCCTGCTTCAAGTCGATATTCCTGCCCGGTTCGTTCGCCCGCTGCAGATAGTACGTAGCGTTCCACAGGAAGGCGAATCGATCGTCGTTATAGGAAACCCTTTTGGACTTGAGGGCAGTGTTTCAAACGGTATTGTTTCCGCAGTTCGCGAAATTTCCGGTTACGGTCGAATTATTCAAATTACGGCACCGATCTCGCCCGGTTCGTCGGGCTCGCCGGTCGTTAATATGTACGGACAGGTGATCGGAGTTGCTTCTCTTCAAGCCGCCGAGGGGCAGAGCCTAAACTTTGCTGTTCCCGCTGAACGTATTTTGCAGTTAAAGGTCAGCGAAGCACGCTCGATCTCCTCGCTTACGGCCGAGACGCAAAAAAACAAACGGGCCGCGGCCGAGCGTTTGTACTCGCAGGGCGTAGCCCAACTTTCTCGCGACGATTACCAACGCGCATTGAGCTTTTTCGAGAAAGCCGTCGAGATGGAT
>JBBSKW010000233.1:0-1980 GCA_038256005.1 Pyrinomonadales bacterium | reverse complement strand
CGGTGATATATCTGGTGCCCATTTCAATCCTGCGGTATCTATGACTGAGGCAGTGTCGAAAAAAATATCGTGGCCAACTTGTGCGGCCTATATTTTTTTCCAGATCGCCGGAGCCGTCTTGGGCGTTGTGATCGCAAATCTTATGTTCGATCTCGAAGCGGTTAATGTTTCTCAAAAAGTTAGGACCGGACCTGGTCAGTTTCTAGGTGAGTTCGTGGCTACGTTTGGCCTTATAATGGTTATTAAACTTGGGTCGCAATTCCAGCCGAAGAGGGTCGCCGTCTTGGTCGCGTGTTACATAACAGCTGCCTACTGGTTCACAAGTTCCACTTCATTTGCGAATCCTGCGGTCACGATCGCTCGGTCGCTTTCCAACACATTCGCCGGGATCGCCCCAGAAAGCATTCCGATGTTCATAGTTTCACAATTGATCGGTGCGTTGGCGGCTCTATATGTTTTTGAGCTGTTGCTGAAAGTGGAGACATCCAATGAGTAATAAGAACAGTATCTTAGTTCTATGTACCGGAAATTCGGCGCGCTCGCAGATGGCCGAAGGAATTATTCGCGACGCTTTTGGTGACCAGTTCGAAGTTTTTAGTGCCGGAACAAAACCAAGCATCGTTCGTCCAGAGGCAATAAAGGCAATGGCTGAAATCGGTGTCGACATTTCCGGCCATCGTTCGAAATCGGTGGATGAGTTCAATGGCAAGAGGATCGAATTTGTGATCACGGTCTGTGATAACGCACGTGAGAACTGCCCTTATTTCCCGTCATCTACGAAGTTGATTCATCATGCGTTCGAAGATCCGGCCGATGCCGAAGGCAACGAGGAAGCTAGAGTCGCGGCGTTTCGAAGAGTACGCGATAAGATCAGTGATTTTGTAAAGATCGATTTACTGACGAAGCTCCAAGACATTTAGCCCTACAGAGCAACTTGGCTGTGCTCCTGTATCAAAAAAAGGGACGCTCAACACGTCCCCATTTCTATTAAATGTAAGCGGAGATCAATTCTCGTCGCTTTCGCCTTTTGATTTACTCATCTGCGGAGCGGCCGTAGCTTGCGGAAGAGGCATCCCGGCGGCGTCCGACTTTACTAGCGGAGTCTCGGTCTCATCTAGATCCGATTCCCGATCGGTAAGTATCATCTTGCCCGAATGCTTGGTAAACGTTAGTTTTTCCTCATCAAAACCAACGTAAATGTAATCGCCGGTCTCAACCTGTTCGGTCGCAACCAGATTTGAAAGCGGATAAACAAGAAACCGTTCTATCGCTCGTTTCAGGTGACGCGCGCCGTATTTTAGATCGATACCTTCGCCCAGCAAGAACTCTTTTGCTTCGGTCGAGCACTCAAAGATAAATTTCGTGCCTGCCGACTCGGTTATTCGGTTTTGAACATCGCGGAGTTCGATCTCAAGTATCTTTCGGAGATGATGTTCCTTGAGGCTGCGGAAAACCACGACCTTATCGATCCGGTTCATGAACTCCGGTGAAAACTTACGTTTCGCGGCTTCTAAAGCTGTCCTGTAGATCTTCGAATCGATCTCATTGTCCTCGGCCGGTTTGCCTTGCTTCGTTGGTGCAAATCCGATGCCTCCGGAGATCATGTCAGACATCTCGCGGGCACCAAGGTTCGAGGTCATGATCACGATAGTTCGCGAAAAATCGACACGTCGGTTATCGCCAAGCGTAAGGGTTGCTTTATCGAGAATTCCAAGGAGTAGTTGCCATAGCGAATCGGAAGCTTTTTCGATCTCGTCGAAGAGAACAAACGTAAGCTTTGTTTCCTCAGTATGACCTTTATCAAGATTCTCCTGCGTTAGCATCGGCGACGTTTCCCGGTGTCCGAGATATCCCGGAGGCGAGCCGATCAGTTTTGCTATCTCATGCGAATGTTGAAACTCGGCACAATCGATCTTAACGACGGCGTGTTGGTCGTCGAACAATACCTCAGTCGCCGCTTCGACCACGCGGGTCTTACCT
>JBBSKW010000232.1:0-2022 GCA_038256005.1 Pyrinomonadales bacterium | reverse complement strand
GTGATCGGCGAGGCACAAATGTGTACCCGCGAAGAGGCGCGGAAAGCGGTTGAGGCGGCGTACAACGCGTTCAAGGACTGGAAACGAACTCCGGCTCCGGCACGCGGACGTATCTTGACGTTGATGTCGCGGCTGATGGAACACCATAAAGAAGAATTGGCACAACTCATAACCCGGGAGGAAGGCAAGGTGATTTCTGAAGCTCGCGGCGAAGTTCAACGCGCGACGAACGTCGTTGAATTCTGCGCGGGCGAAACGCGGCGTTTAAATGGTGAAACGATACCAAGCGAATTACCTTCCAATTGGGCATACACGATCAGAGAGCCGCACGGAGTTGTAGGAATCATTACGCCGTGGAATTTTCCGGTCGCGATACCGGTTTGGAAGATGGCTCCTGCTCTTGCCGCGGGTAACACGGTTGTTTTTAAGCCCGCGTCGAACACTCCTGCGACGGCAGTTCGAATAGTTGAACTGTTCAAAGAAGCCGGTGTGCCGGATGGCGTTCTAAACCTTGTCCTCGGTTCGGGTTCGGGGGCGGGTGATGAGGTCGTCAATCATCCTGCGGTCCGAGCTATTTCGTTCACAGGCTCGACTGAAATCGGGCTGAAAATGTACGGCCAGATCGCCAAACGGGGCATTCCGTTCCAAGCGGAAATGGGCGGCAAGAATCCGGTCGTAGTTTTGCCGGACTGCGATATAGATTTGGCCGTGGAGCATACCGCCTCGGGCGCGTTTGGATCAACTGGCCAACGGTGTACGGCGTCGTCCAGGGCAGTTGTAGTTGATTCGATCGCTGATGCTTTTGTCGAAAAGATCGTCGCTCGTGCGAAATCATACAAACTCGGTGCTGGGGCTGACGAAAGCAGCGAGATCGGTCCGTCGGTCGATGAGTCGCAGTTCAACACGGTGTTGAAATACGTCGGTATCGGCCGCGAAGATGGTGCGACCTTGCTCTGCGGCGGAAACCGGGCTAGCGGAGATGGCTTGGAGAACGGATTCTTTGTCGAGCCGACCATTTTCGATCATGTGACTCAGAACATGCGTATCGCCCGCGAAGAGATATTCGGACCGGTTCTTTCGATAATGCGGGTAAAGGATCTGGATGAAGCAATGATCGTCGCGAATGATTGCGAATTTGGACTATCGTCGTCAATATTTTCGAACGATTACAATAGCATCTCCCGATTTGTGAACGAGATCGAATCCGGCATGACGCACATCAACAGCCCAACGACCGGCGGCGAAGCTCACATTCCATTCGGCGGTATCAAAGGCAGCGGTATCGGCCTGCGTGAGCAAGGCTCAGTCGCACTCGATTTCTACAGTGAGTTAAAGGTAGTGTACGTAGACCACACCGGACGAAAGCGCGAAGGCAATTTGTATTAGGAGTTTTACCACAGAGTACACAGCGGGCTAAGTTCATTAGAAATTCTCGATAAACTCTGTGGCAAAAAAATCTATGAATTCACAAGAACAGAAATCTACAGTTTCCGAAGCTGTTCGAAAGCATAAGGAATTTCTTTTCCCCGCGGTGGCCAATTACTATCAGGAACCTATCGCTTTGGTCAAAGGCGAAGGCGAGCATGTTTGGGATGATCAAGGGAATAGGTATCTTGATTGCTTCGGCGGCGTTTTGACGGTGAGTGTTGGGCACGCAAATCCGAGGGTAAATCAGGCGTGGAAAGATCAGGTCGATAATATCGCGCATATGTCAACGCTCTATGCCAACGGCCCACAAGGTGATCTTGCGGAAAAACTTGCCGAGATCACGCCGGGCAATCTGAAGAAGTCATTCTTTACGAACAGCGGCACTGAGGCCGATGACACAGCGATATTGGCCGCCAAGATCGCGACCGGGAATCAAGAGATCGTCGTACTGCGTCACAGCTATGCGGGCCGTTCGGCGACAGCCTTATCCACGATGGGCCACAAGACGTGGCGGCCGATCGCTGCTCAGATACCCGGCATTGTTCATGCGGCTGCCCCCTACTGTTACCGCTGCCCGTTCAAGCTCGAATATCC
>JBBSKW010000231.1:0-2040 GCA_038256005.1 Pyrinomonadales bacterium | reverse complement strand
GAGATCGATGGAGTCAAATTCTACAACGATTCGAAGGCAACGTCCGTCGATGCGACGATGAAAGCGCTCGAAGCATTCCAAGATGTCGATGGCAAGATAGTTTTGATCCTTGGCGGCCGTGGCAAGAACGCTCCGTACTCGCCTCTAGTATCCCTAATTGAAAGTTCGGTGCGTGCAATCGTTTTGATCGGCGAGGACGCGGACAATATCGAAGTTCAATTGAGCGGAACGGCAGAAATTATTCGTGCAGATTCGCTTTCGGATGCGGTCGAGCGGTCGTTTAAGTTAGCAGAGCAGGGAGACGCGGTGTTGCTTGCTCCGGCTTGTGCAAGTTTTGATATGTTCAACAGCTTCGAAGAGCGAGGCCAGGTGTTTAAGGCGGCGGTGGGTTCCCTGACCGAAGCGAAGGAGGCGACTGCGTAGTTATAGTGATGGCTAGATCGCGTTCCGACATTATTTTAATGACCGTTGCGTCCGGGCTTGCTTTGTTCGGGACGCTGATGGTCTACAGCGCGTCGGCGATGCACGCCCATCGCGAAAGCGGCGGAGCGACCCAATTCACCTACTTTTACAAACAATTTGGCTTTACGGTTCTCGGGCTGATCGTCATGTACGCGGTTAGCCGGTTTGATTACCAGCGGCTCAATAGCACGGTAGCCGCATGGGGTTTTCTTGTCGTTACGTCCGTTTTCTTGGGGGCTGTTTTCTTCTTTCCCGAGATCAACGGAGCACAGCGTTGGATCAGGTTGGGCGGTTTTTCGTTCCAGCCATCTGAAATGGCGAAGATCGCGTTGCCGATCTTCCTAGCTTATTTGTTGACCAAGAATGAAGATCGAGTCGGCGAATTAAAGGCCACGGTCTTGCCGTGTATTGCAGTGTTGGTATTTCTTTGCGGGCTAGTTGCCATTGAGCCCGATCTTGGTACAGCGCTCGTTCTGGCGGCGATATTTTCGGCGGTATATTTTGCGGCCGGGGCAAAGTTGCTTCATGTCGCGGCTGTCGGCATCTCCATGGTTGTTGCCGCGAGTGCGATGGTGTTTTTTGCTCCATGGCGGGTTGAGCGATTGATGGCTTTCGTTGTTCCGTTCAAGCACGCAGTAGACGGTGGCTATCTGGTAGTGCAATTTGTTTAAGCTATCGGTTCTGGCGGAATATTTGGCGAAGGATTTGCACGCGGCCAACAGAAGCTCTTTTATCTGCCCTACCCGTATTCCGATTTTATTTTCTCCGTGGTTGGTGAAGAGCTTGGGCTCATTGGCACACTTTCGGTCGTGTTGGCGTTCGGCGTAATTCTGTGGCGAGGTGCAAGGATCGCAATAAACGCTGCTGATCGATTCGGCATGTTGCTCGCGATCGGAATTGTCACGGGAATTATCGTTCAGGCACTTTTCAACATCAGCGTCGTGATCTCAATACTTCCGGCGAAGGGGATTCCGTTGCCGTTCATTTCATACGGAGGCTCGTCGGTCGTCTTCACGCTTGCGGCGGTAGGTATATTGTTGAATATTTCTCGGGATCGAGTCGAAAGGGCGGGCGAATCGAAAGTAGAACGGCCCGTTCGCAGGAAAAAAGGGCGTTCAGGTTTGAAATAGATGGTTTTTGTGCAGAAAACAAAGACAAAAGTTCAGTTATCGATGTCGTCGATCCAGTTTGTTTAGTCTCCGTTTCGATTTGCGGAGCCTCGGATTGGATATTTCGGTTAGGCAATTAAAAGATGAAAATACTTTTCGCAGCCGGCGGGACCGGCGGGCACATTTATCCGGCGATCGCGGTTGCGAAAGAACTGCTGCGCCGAGATGCCGCGAATGAAGTGCTTTTTGTCGGAACTGCTCGCGGGCTTGAGACGAAAATCGTCGCTGAGAATGGGTTCCAGCTTTCGCTGATCGATAGCTCGGGGTTGAAGAATGTCGGTTTGATCGGAAAGCTGAAAGGGTTATCGGTCTTGCCAAAGAGCTTTCTCGAAGCACGGCAGTTGATCAGGCAGTTTCGTCCGCATGTAGTGGTTGGCGCGGGCGGTTATGTTTCGGGGCCGGTTGTTAT
>JBBSKW010000230.1:0-2105 GCA_038256005.1 Pyrinomonadales bacterium | reverse complement strand
ATACGAAGTACGATGCAATATTCGTCATCGAATGTTCGGACGTAAACCGGCCTGGGATCGCAGGACTTGATTCGGAATTCACCGTAAACATCGATCACCACGCTACCAGCGAACATTTCGGAACGATCAATTGGATCGATTCGACTGCTTCGGCCGTCGGTGAAATGATCTATAACTTATGTAAGGCGATCGGCGGGAAAGTGACTCGTGAGATCGCCGAATGCGTTTATATGGCGCTCGTGACCGACACAGGTTCATTTCATTTTTCGAATACGACCGAGCGCACGTTGAAGGTTGCGTCGGAGCTTATAAAGGCCGGCGTAAAGCCTGCCCAAATATCCGAAGCTGTTTACAATAACTATCCATGGTCGCGAGTCGAGTTGATGCGGCAAGTCGTTGGAACAGTAAAACGGCATGACAACGGGCGGATCGCAACGCTTAGGCAAACGCTCGAAATGCGACGGATCGCGGAAGCTGTCGATGGCGACAACAACGGCTTTGTGAACATTCCACTCGCGGCTCGAGAAGTCGTCGCATCGATATACATGCGTGAGGTTGCGGAGAACAAATATCGTGTAAGCCTCCGGTCTAAAGGTGATATCAACGTCGCACGCGTTGCTGAAAAATTCGGCGGCGGCGGCCACGCTAATGCGGCGGGCTGCAGCGTGGAAGGCAATTGGGATCAAACCGAAGCGGAGATCGTAAATCGCCTCAGGATCGAGATAAATCAATTCGACATCAATAGCACTGACGCAGACTAATAATGGTCGCCGGAAATGATGATGCAAAATTACCTCGTACGATAACGTTGCGTTCACACTCGGCGGCCGCAGATCTATTCTTGAAAGTCGTGCGGCTTTACACATTCAATACACCGATCGCGAAGGGCAAGTATCGCCTTTATCAAGCCGCACTCAGTCTTGTAAAGAACAAGCCAAACTCCGCATTCACACGCGTAAAAGACGGAAGAAAGTTCGAGGTCGATATGACGACCGGAATGCAAGAAACGCTTTTCTTCATTGGTGAGTATGAACGGGCGATCTCGGCAATAGCAGAACGGCTGATCAGCAAAGGCAACGTCTGTATCGATGCTGGTGCCAACTTTGGCTGGTACACGACGCTGATGTCCCTGAAGGCCGGAAGGGAGGGTGAAGTGCATTCCTTCGAACCGGTACCAACAACCTTTGCCCTGCTTGAGAAGAATCGTAAGCTTGCATTTTTTCCGGATCGGATCTTTGTCAATAATCTTGCATTGGGCGATCGCGAAGATAAGGTCAGCATAAATGTATTCGGCGGCCAGCCGACGGGGCATGCTTCGCTTTCTGCGAAAGACGAAAGGAGCGTCGAATCGTTTGATTGCAAAATGACTACGTTAGATGTGTATCTGGAAGAGAACAGAGTCGGCAATGTTGCCTTCGTAAAAGTCGACATTGAAGGAGCAGAATTGATGTTCCTGCAAGGTGCGGAACGCCTGTTCGCTCAAAGCGTGCCGCCGGTCTTTCTGATGGAAATGGCACTCGCCCAGTCGAAGAATTTTGGGTATCTGCCAAATGATCTGATCGAATTCCTTAGAGAGCGACACGCGTACGAGTTTTTCAAAGTGGATGAGGTTTCAGGGAAGCTTCACCCGATCGACGGTTTTTCGACCGGAGATATTGGAGCGAATGTATTTTGTATTCCGACTAATGCACCAGCACGAGTTCACTCGGTGATAAACGAATTTTTAGCTTAAGTTAAATGACTGAATCAAAGGAAAAGCGATATAAATGGCGGCGTGAGGACTATCGTGAAAATACGAAAGGCCTTCTAATGGTCAATACCGGTGACGGAAAAGGGAAGACGACGGCCGCTTTGGGCGTGTTGATCCGTGCCGCTGGCCGCGGTATGAAGTGCTGTCTGATCCAGTTCATGAAATCAAAGACAGACCGGTACGGCGAGCATGAATCGCTCGAAAAACTTTGCGTAGAAGTTCATACGATGGGCGACGGCTTTACGTGGGACACGAACGACAAGACTCAGGACATAAAAACTTCTGAAGAAACGTGGGCACTTTGTGTCGAGAAGCTGGAAAGCGAGGATTACGAACTACTCGTTTTTGACGAACT
>JBBSKW010000229.1:0-2132 GCA_038256005.1 Pyrinomonadales bacterium | reverse complement strand
TCTGTCGGCGTCGCGTCGGGTCTCATTACAATAAGCATAAAAACTTGTCCTCAAACCAAAACTTAAACTTTAGATTTCTGTTGAACCATTTGCAACCGGCGGCAAAAGGGTCGCAATGAACTCTCGCACCTTCTCGACCGGATCGCCTTCATCCAGGGCATTTGCGATCTCCGCAACGATGGCGGAACCAACAACGGCCGCGTCGGCATACTTCCACACCTCTACGATCTGTTGCCGAGTAGAAATTCCGAAACCAACTGCGACCGGCAGTTCGGTAAATTTGCGAACTCGCCCTACAAGAATTTCGGCGGCATTGTCGGTTTCGTTTCGTGCACCGGTCACGCCCGCCCGCGATACCGCGTAAATAAATCCGCCAGCATCTTTGGAAATGGCTGCAAGCCGTTCGTCGCTGGTTGTCGGAGCGACGAGGGATATTAACTCGAGCCCGTTCGAACGGAGCGAATTTCGAATCTCTGCGGCTTCACCGTCGACCGCATCGGTTACAAGTATACCGTCTACGCCTGCTGCCGAAGCATCGTTTGATAGCTTCTCAATACCGTATTGGTACAACGGGTTCAAATAGCTGAAAAGCACGATCGGAACTTCGCTTCGCGTCCGGACGCGGCGAACCATTTCGAGAATGGCAGCCAAGTTCGTACCGGTTTCCAGAGCTCGCATTGACGATGCCTGGATCGTCGGGCCGTCTGCCATCGGATCAGTAAATGGAACCCCTAGCTCGATGATATCTGCACCGCTTTCAGCCAACGCAAGCACGATCTGTTCCGACACGGCGAGGGTCGGATCACCTGCCGAAACAAACGGTATAAAGCCTTTTCGACCTTGCAATGCTAATGCTGAAAACTTTGCTGTGATCCTATTCATTGAAATCGTTATTTTGCAAAAAAGTTCGATTTTCTAGTCTGGCTGGAAACTGTCGGCTATTAGCTGAAAGCTGTTCTAAAAACCTTCCTTTAAGATAAGTGTGCCGACACGGTATTTACATCCTTATCGCCGCGGCCCGACAGATTGCATACGATGATCTGACCGCGCGACATTCCTCCGGCGATCTTGATCACATGTGCAATGGCGTGAGCCGTTTCGAGTGCCGGAATTATGCCTTCTGTTTCGGACAAAGTTCTAAATGCCCCGAGTGCTTCCTCGTCTGATGCAGACTCATATTTAACTCTTTCGATGTCGTGCAAAAATGCATGTTCGGGCCCGATCGATGCGTAATCCAAGCCAGCGGAAACAGAATGTGTTAGTGCGATCTGGCCATCGCTATCTTGTAACAAATAGCTTTTTGTTCCTTGAAGCACACCTACTGCCGCACCGGTCATAAACCGTGCGGCATGCTCACCGAGACCGTTTCCGCGACCGCCTGCTTCGACGCCGATCATTCTTATCTCTTGGTCATTCAAAAATTCATGAAATAACCCGATAGCATTTGAACCTCCGCCGACACAGGCAATGAGCAGATCGGGCAAGCGACTTTCTTGTGC
Source organism: Pyrinomonadales bacterium (assembly GCA_038256005.1). Taxonomy (GTDB): domain Bacteria; phylum Acidobacteriota; class Blastocatellia; order Pyrinomonadales; family Pyrinomonadaceae; genus OLB17. The sequence continues at coordinate 633 of JBBSKW010000229.1, read as the reverse complement.
GAGAATCTGTTCGCGAGTTTCGCGTCCGATCACGCTCTGAAAATCGCGAACCATCAATGGATAAGGATGCGGGCCGAGCGCCGATCCCAAGAGATAATACGTGTCTGCAACATTAGTAACCCAATTGCGAAGAGCTTCATTGATCGCATCTTTGAGCGTTTTCGAACCCGAGTCCACGCCGCGAACTTCGGCACCCATCAAACGCATTCGAAAGACATTCAACTCTTGCCGCCGCATGTCTTCGGTGCCCATGTAGACGACACATTCGAGCCCGAAATGAGCGCAGACGGTCGCGGTCGCAACGCCGTGTTGGCCCGCACCCGTTTCTGCAATTATCCGGCTCTTCCCCATTCGTCGAGCGAGCAGAATTTGGCCGATGCAGTTGTTTATCTTATGAGCTCCTGTGTGGTTCAGGTCTTCACGCTTAAGGTAGATCTTCGCACCGCCAAGCGCATTCGTTAACCGTTCGGCGAAATATAATGGCGATGGCCGGCCAACAAAATCCTTGAGGAGTGCTTCGTACTCGGCTCGAAACGCCGGGTCGTCACGATACGTAAAATACGCCTCGGTCAGTTCGTCGAGTGGGGCAACGAGCGTCTCAGGGACAAAGCGTCCGCCGTATTCACCCCAATA
>JBBSKW010000228.1:0-2198 GCA_038256005.1 Pyrinomonadales bacterium | reverse complement strand
CATCACAGCGATGGAATTGATCTGTGTGGTATTCGTGCTGAAATATCTGTAGCCAAAGAATCCGCCGATAAGAATTATGATCGCCAACCCGACCGCCACGAGCGGCTTTGCCGCTCTATTTGCGGAGAAGCTCTGCTTCTCCGAGGCGTCACCCAAACTCTTCTGAGGCTCCGCCTCCGCACCAGTGTGAAGTATCGCCGTTTGGTCTGTTGTATTTATATGCTGTCGGGTCTTATCCTCACCGCCACGGAACCCAGTCGCTACCGCTCCCGGTTCTGACAATATCGCCGTTGCCGGTTCATCACCCACGCCCGAGCCGCTCGCCGGGCCTTCGAGCAGCGCATTTCCATCGTCGAGACAATACAGCAGCGTGTCGTCGTAATAATCCCGTCTGCATTCAGGGCATCGTTTCATAAAATTCTATTCCGGCAAACCCATCCGTTTCAGCAGATCCTTGTATCGCGGGTCGTCGCGGAGAGATTCATAAGGGATTCGAAACCTTATGACTGCTATTTCCTCTTTGGCCCGAAAGGCTTTTTCCAACCATTCAAATGCCTGATCTTTTTCGCCCAATCCTGCATACACGCCGGCAACGTCGGTCGCATTGGCTTGCTTTGTTGCATACTTTTCCTCCAGCTCTTTGGCAATGGTTTTTGCTTCCGAACGCCTTCCCGTCACGCCGTATCCGTAGCCGAGGTCGGCAAGTTTAACGCCAGCTCTGTTACTCAGTTCGACTGCCTTTTCCAAATTAGCGATGGCGTCAAGATTGCGACCGAGTTTCAAATACGAGAGTCCCAAGAATTGATAGGCACCCGAAAAATTCGGATCGAGTTCAATGATCTTGAGAGAATTTTCTATACTCGCATTATGGTCGTTTTGAATCTGATATGTCAGCGAAAGATTGACACTGACGACGCTCGATAGCGGGTCGATCTCCTGCGCCCGCCTGATCATAAAAGCCGCTTCATCAAATCGTCCACGAGATCTTAGGGCAATCGAATACCAATGAAAGGCTGTCGCGTAATTCGGACTGAGCTCGATGGCCCGTTTATACAACCGTTCAGCTTCACCCCATTGCCACGATAGTTCATTCGCATTTGCAAGAGATGCGTACGCCTCACCTAGCTTGTCGTCAATGGCTATCGCTCGCTCGGCAAAGGCTTTTACCTGCTCGACAGCTTCGCCGGTAGGAGTTCCCGCGTATTCCGGCAAAACAACGTAGCAATCGGCGAGACCAACGTAGGCGAGTGCGTAATTCGGGTCTCTGTCGGTTGCGATCTTGAACTGCTCGATCGCTTTCTTTAAGTTTTCTGCCGTGCGTTTGTTCCAGTAATAACGCCCTTTCAAATATGCTTGATATGCTGCGGGGTCTGCTGTGGAGGTTTTGGTTACTTTTGCTTCGTCCGCACCCGAAAGTTTCGATTGGAGTTTGGCCGAAACATCTTTGGCGATCTCGCTTTGTAAGCTGACGAGGTCGGATTGTTTTCGGATATACTGCTCGCTCCAAAGCACAACGTCTTTTTGAACATCGATCAGTTCTAAATTGAGCGTCAGTTGGTCGCCACGCTGGATAACCATGCCGTTCAAAATAGCCTGAACATTCAGTTCCGTGCCGATAGTTTTCGCATCCGTTTCCTTGCCCTTGTATCTAAAGACCGACGAACGCGGCTTGACCTGCAAATTAGCCAATTGCGACAAACTCCTGATCAGCGTCTCGGTCATCCCATCGCTCAAATATTCAACGTCCGCATTTCCACTTTCGTTAACAAACGGCATCACTGCGATTGATTCGATTTGCTTGGATGCGGCGAAATAACGAAAGCCAAAGAACCCGGCAAGGACGATGATGGCGAGTAGAAACGGCGCGGCGATGAGCCGTTTGTCGAAGCCGCGTTTTGGCAAATCAGTGGCTCCGGACGGCAAGACCGCGGTTTGCTCGGTAGTTTGGATCTGTGCACGGGTCGGAGCATCGCCGATTGCATGCGTGGTGTGCAGAATCGCCGTCGCCGGTTCGTCCACGGACGCCGGGCCTTCGAGCAGCGCATTTCCATCGTCGAGACAGTACAGCAGCGTGTCGTCGTAATAATCTCGTCTGCATTCAGGGCATCGCTTCATAGGTTTAGGTTTGTTGATTAAGCAACCTATTCTAACCCATTAACTGCCATTTTGTACGTGTATATGCGATCTGGAATCCGTTT
>JBBSKW010000227.1:0-2201 GCA_038256005.1 Pyrinomonadales bacterium | reverse complement strand
TTCAGTATTAGTACCGGAAGTTCGAGCTTCCTCAAGCAGCAGGCTGGCGAGTCTTTGGCCGACCTCACGCAGCGAGAGCGTCTCAACAAGTGCAGCGCATCGCCGAAGGCGCAAAGCCATCAATTTAGCTGCGGCCAATGCGAGCTGCGGATACTCGATCGCTGCCTTAAGAATCTGCTGTTTATCGAGAAAATAAAGAGTTGTCGGCTCTTCGGCCGCGGCCGTCGACGGGTAATTCCCATCGTCAAAAACCGGCACTTCAGCTATCGTAGTAACAGCATGTTCAACGTGAATCACCTGTTCGCGTCCATCCGTGCTGGTTCGAAATGCCCGCACTGATCCCGACGCGATAACATGAAGCCCCTTCGAAGGCTCCCCTGCCAGAAACAGGATCTCATTTCGTTCCAAACGTTTCTTTATCGCATGCGTCGCCAACATAATCAGAACCTCGTCATCGAGATCTTGAAACAGTTCTGTCTGCTTAAAAATTGTGATCTTGTCGTCGGCCACTACCAAGAATCTTAGCTTGGGGGAATAGAAACTACAAAGATCATCGCATTGGTGACTTGAGTCACATTTCTAGGGCGATGAAGGGGCCAAAATAAAATGAGGTTGTAAATTAGGGAGGCAGAAATGAGAATTACTGGTGATATGAAGATCAAGGAAGTCCTGGCAATCGATGAAGAGAAAATGATCGAGGCGTTGATGTGGTTGGCTCCCGAATTTGAGCGCCTTCGATATCCGCCGACCACCTCAACGGTGATTCCGTTGAGCGGCAATCCATTGGACAGGGTTTGGTCACCGACATTGGCACCAAGCACCTCGACCTCGGTCATCCATTCAAAACGGCGTTTGCTCAGGTTGTCGAAAAATCTTGCCCAGTCTTCTTTTTTTAATTCGAAATTCATTGTTTTTCCTCCGTGGAACTCTTTTTGTTAAGTCATTAAAATATTTGCCTGGATTTAACGGATTCCGTGACACGATTTGTGGCACTCGCTACTTTCGCTCCGATCTTTGCGGCATCATCCGTGAGTTCCTCCTTGAGGGCATAGGCTTTCTCCGCAACGACATTCAGTATCTCGTCACCTTTTTCTTTTGCCTCCTCGTAATATTCGACGGCCTGCTCCTTTGCGCGATTAGCCGCGTCAAGCGTTTGGTCGTAGCCCTCGGCCGCCGCGTCGGCGATGTCTCGTCGTAGTTCCCTCCCAGGCTTCGGAGCGAACAGGAGCGCGATCGACGCCCCGATGCCTCCGCCAATCAACAAGAACATAAGTTTCTCGCCAATCCCTTTTGAGATACTCGAACACTTCGAATCACGGGTTTCGTATTTGTTGTTTGCAATCATTGTCTTTCTCCTTTTTGTATGTCTATTATTCCTAAACTGACTCTCGTTGCTGACGCTTCCGCTTTGTGTGCTATTGATTGCCGGGTTTTGCACGGTTCTGATAACTCAACCGGTATGTCAATGCAAAATTCTTGCTCCCTTCTACACCGCGCAACCGGATGCGGATGCCGTGCCGTTTTCCGTCGATAACATCGGGATAAAACCCAAGCGTGTAGTGGGCTCGCATTTCGACTCCTATTTGCTTGTAGATTGCCAAGAGCCGGAGCCCGTTTTGAGAAGCTCCAAAATAGGTGCCGCTGCCGCTCTTCAACGTCAGATCCAGAACCGCGGCCCGGTCTAGTGCCGAAGCATCCTTTGAGAAAGGCACTTCCCCGGGGGCGCGAGACATATTCGAATAGCCCCACTCACCCGTCTCATCAAAGATAGCCGCATATACCTCCGCCTTAACGTCGCTCACCTTTTCTCGAACCTCCGAAAACGTATGACGGCTGCGATGGTCCGCACTGTCGGAGATAATCAATAGCACTCTCTTTTGATTTCGGCTAGACTGAATTCGATCCGAAGCAAAATAGACCGCGTCGTACAACGAACGCGGTTCGCGGCGATCGGGATCGGCCATATGCTTTTCGAGCTGTTCAAAAGTGGGGATAAAGTCGAATGCTTGCTGGCCGCGCATATTAAAGGCGACAAGAAAAACATCATCTACCGGCTTTAGTTCGAGTCTAAATTGTCGAAGTGATTCGATGACTGCCTTTGTGCGGTCCGCTGTTGTCGGATGCATATCGTAGACGATACCGAACGATAACGGAGCTTCTTCCGCCGAAAAAGTCTCGATCGGACGCTTCGCGTTATCGTC
>JBBSKW010000226.1:0-2291 GCA_038256005.1 Pyrinomonadales bacterium | reverse complement strand
TCACACCAATTGATTGGTACGTGGAAAAGACTACAGTCATCCCGTCCTTATTTTGCGAACGGGCAAATTGAACTTGCTTTGTGATCGAATCAATATTTGTTGACGCTGGAAGGCCGAGATCGAGAACCGAAAGACCATCCGTGTCGCGATTATTCAACTCGCGAGGATTGACCTGCGGATCGCTACAAATACAAATCGGGTAGATCGGTTCTACAGCATCGCCTGTCCATTCGCGAAGCGTTTGAGCAAGAAGCGAGATTGATGGAACGAGAAAAAGGACAAAGCCCTTTCCATCAGTTTCTTTCTCAGCAATTCGTAGGCTTGTAAAGGTCTTGCCCGTACCGCACGCCATTATCAGCTTCCCGCGTTCGCGAGTATGAAAATATTCATTCGATTTTTCGACCGCGAATTTCTGATGAGGTCTGAGAGTCTTCGTCGGTGTCCGGGCATCTCTGCCGTGAACTTCTTTCTCAAGTTTCCCCCAATCAACGCCAGCCGCTCGGAGGTATTCCAGATTTATGCGTGTAACAGATGGCGACTGATTTCGAATTGTTTCTTCGGCATTCGAACCCCATTTATTTGTCGTCGAGATCCAAAGTCTTCCGTCGAATCCACGCGTCCGGAAATCTTCATCGTGAAAAGTCCGGCCTGAGGTTGAGATGAACGAATCGATATGCGACTTATCCATCGTCGTCCCGTCGGCATAGAACTTACATTGGATCGCCCAAAATTCGCCCGTAAACGTTGCTGCAACAAGGTCTATGCCAGTGTCCTTCCCTCCGAAGTCCTTTCGGAACGGAAAATCATTCCAAAGCAATACTTCGTTGAAAATGTTTGAATAGGTTGGATCAGTCAACAAAAACGCCCTCATCAGGCGTTCAAATTTATCGCCTTTGCCGCGTTCCGAAAGCGACTCTTTACGATATTTTTCAAGAATGGAATCGAAACCCATATGTGTTTAACCAAATGGCTCCGAATGGGAGCGAAATCGATAGCTAAATTGAGTCCTAGACGAAAGGAGTTTAGCACAGCCTTAAAAGAACTTGGATTGCTCTCTCATCGTCAATTTAGATAAAACCGAAGTTTCCGCTTATATTTGCGGGATCAAATATTGTGAAAGAGAAGGTAAGAGTTGCGGGTGGGCTGGGGTTTTGGGGTTAGACGAGGTCGAGCGATTGGCTTGATCCGTAGTTCGCGTTAAAATCTGCAGTCATGGCTTCTGGAATTTTTGCGATCTTAGATGATATTGCGGCGTTGATGGACGACGTTGCTTTGGCAAGCAAAGTAGCGACTACAAAAACAGCCGGGATACTCGGTGACGATCTGGCGGTAAACGCCGAGAAAGCAACCGGGTTTGTTTCGTCGCGTGAATTGCCGGTGTTGTGGGCGATCACCAAGGGCTCGTTCATCAATAAGCTCATAATTGTTCCGCTAGCTTTTGTATTAAATGTAATTTATCCGCCGGCGATAATCGTGGTGTTGATACTCGGCGGGACGTATCTCGCGTACGAAGGCGTCGAAAAGATACTTCACTGGATATTTCACCGGAACGAACACGAACATTTCGTGACCGAAGCACACCCTGAAGATAGCGAATCGGAAGAAAAAGCTAAGGTGAAATCCGCCATCTCAACGGATTTTATTCTTTCGATCGAGATCGTCATCATCGCATTAGGCACGGTATTAGATAAGTCGCTTACGGTCCAGATACTTACGGTTACCGTGGTAGCGCTCGTCGCAACCGTCGGCGTTTACGGGCTTGTCGCGTTGATCGTGAGAATGGATGATATTGGCTACAAAATTATCACTTCATCCGGCGGGAAAGGGTTTGGAGCCAAGTTCGGTCAGGTCTTAGTCAACCTTTTACCGAAAGTTATTCGCTTGCTGAATGTGGTCGGGACAATTGCACTCATTCTGGTTGCCGGTGGGATCTTTGCGCACAACATTGATTATCTACATCATCTCTTGCCGCAAATTCCTTCGCTCATTAAAGAGGCGGTCTACGGCATCGTTGTCGGGCTGATCGCGGTAGGTGTTGTTACCCTCATCAAAAAGATCGTTTCATCATTTAGCAAAACTAAAGACCCTAACGAAGACCCAAGCCACACATAGTGCATTTCGACGAACGGAGCTTTCAGCCTATAATTGTTTAATAAATATATGAAAGAGAAGGTAAGAGTTGCGGGTGGGCAGGGGTTTTGGGGAGATCTGTTGACGGCGCCGGTCGATCAGGTGCGGGGCGGGCCGATCGATTATCTGATGCTGGATTATTTGGCTGAGGTAACGATGTC
>JBBSKW010000225.1:0-2389 GCA_038256005.1 Pyrinomonadales bacterium | reverse complement strand
TTATCGATCTGCAACGCGAAACTGGGATCACCAACGTCGGCGGCAGTTTCCTTCAATCAGCCCGGTCATGGATATGGATGCCGGTGAACTTCAAATTTGAGATCTCAAATAACGGCTCCGACTGGGCCGAGATCGCCGACATCAAAACCGACGTCGCGCAAACCGAAATGAATCCCGTAGTAAAAGAATTTGGCCGAAGCATCTCGCCGACAAAAGCGAGATACGTTCGCGTCCGCGCGTTCAACTTCGGGAAGATCCCAAGCTGGCATCTCGGCGCCGGCGGCGACCCATGGATATTCGTCGATGAAATATTTATCGGCACCACAAAGTAAATAGGTGATCTCTAGCCATGACATAGAATTTGTCCTGTTTTTGTCTGCGAAAGCTATTGCGTTCGTGGCCATTGTGTGTTATTCTTGCAACGCTGTATGATGCACGCAACATCCCAAATATTAATAGGTGCCAAAAACGCCGATATTTGTTCGGGCGTGTTCGGTTCGCGCGCGTCTCAAACCGAACAAAAATGGGCAAAAACGCGAAAAACGTCGATTTTTGTTCACACGTGTTCACACCAGGCTCATTCGCAATTGAACAAAATGGGCTTTTTACATAATTTCGAGAATTTCGGTTTTCGCCAGGCGGTACCCTAAGTTTAAAAAGAAACTGACCATTGAGAGCAACACAGCGTCTAATAAAGTGACGGCATTTGAGGAAGGTTTCTATGGATAGACGTTATTTTCTTAAAACAAGCGGGATCGCACTTGGTAGCTTTGGAATGATGGCCGCGGCGCCTGATTTTCTGCATCAGTTTGCTAGTGCTCAGACAAAAAACGCGTACGGAAAAAAGAAAGTTCTTGTTACGATCTTTCAGCGCGGAGCGGTCGATGGGCTAAATATGATCGTGCCGTTTGGCGATGAAGCTTACTACAGCTTGCGTCGTCAGATCGCGATCCAAGCTCCGGGCAAGACCGAGGGTGTGGTCGATCTCGACGGATACTTTGGGCTAAATCCGGCGATGGCGTCGCTCGAAAAGTTTTGGAAATCAAAACAGCTTGCTGTCATTCATTCGGCGGGTTCGCCTGACAACACGCGTTCGCATTTTGACGCACAGGATTATATGGAATCGGGTACGCCCGGTTACAAAGGCACTCGCGACGGTTGGTTGAATAGAACTCTTCTCGCAACTGCTGGAAAAGCCGATTCGCCATTCCGTGCAGTTTCGATGACGCAGCAATTGCCGCGTTCGTTATACGGTAAAGCTCCGTCGATCGCGATGACAAATCTGGCTGATTTTTCGATAAAGGCGGGGCTTTACACCGCTGATCTGAAAGGTGGTTTTGAGGGCGTTTATCAACAGAATGTGAAAGATGGTCTGGGCGAAACCGGCAAGGAAACGTTCGACGCGGTCAACTTTTTGAAGCAGGCAAATCCTGCACAATATAAGCCTGAGAATGGTGCCGTTTATCCGAATTCACAGCTTGGACGTTCGCTTGCTCAGATCGCTCAGATGATCAAAGCGGGCATTGGCTTAGAGGTCGCGTTCGCAGAAACCGGCGGTTGGGACACGCACACGAACCAGTCGCTCGGAAACGCTCCGGCACGCGGACAACTTGCAAATTTGCTTCGTGATTTTGCAAATTCGATCGCAGCATTCGGGACTGATCTTGGACAGCGGATGGACGATGTTGTGGTGCTTACGATGAGCGAATTCGGCCGCACCGCCCGCGAGAACGGAACTCGCGGAACCGACCACGGACATGGAAATGCGATGCTCGTCCTGGGAAATTCCGTAAAAGGCGGAAAGGTTTACGGTGACTGGAAAGGCCTCAAGAATGATCAGCTAAACGAAGGCCGCGACCTCGCGGTTACAACAGATTTCCGCGACGTTTTCGCCGAAGCCGCTTTTAAACATCTTGGCAATAAAGACATGGATAAATTGTTTCCGAAGTATACGGCTGCCTCGACAAGATTCCGCGGGTTTCTGGGATGATCGTTTCTTGGGTTTGGTATGCTTGAGCCGTGTTTATAGCCCGTAGCAAACAACTCGAACGTATCGACACTGGTGATTACACTCCGGAAGAATACGCGGTGTTCATGCGCGAGATCGCCTTCATTAACAAATATCTCGGCGACCAGCGGGCACTAAAGAAGACGCTTTTTCGAGATTTGAAACATGGTTGGGAGACGAACCTTCGAGACGATGATCAAGGATTCTCTGTTCTCGACGTCGGCTGCGGTTCAGGCGAATTGCTCCGATACATAGCGGAATTCGCAAGGCAATATGGTAAGAAGGCAGAACTTGTTGGCCTCGATCTAAACGAGATATCTACATCGGTTACGGCGACCGAATCACAAGCGTTTCCCGAGATATCAGCAGCCCGCGGCGATG
>JBBSKW010000224.1:0-2440 GCA_038256005.1 Pyrinomonadales bacterium | reverse complement strand
CCCAGATCTTAGTTCGTAGCAGTAATCGAAAGCTGATCGGGCTTGTGTATGACGTCACCCAAAAACTTACGCACGAGTCGATACTCGCTACCTCATTAAAATGGCTCGATCAGTTGAAAAATAGGAAAAGAGATCCCTCGGAAGAACTATGGATAATAGTCGAGAAAGCTCGAAGTGCAAATCTTCGAAGGTTGCTTGCGTTGCTACGTTCCGGCCCTGCCGCTTGCATCAGGATCGTGGTTGTCGATAGAGCCGCCGAGCGGCCCACTGCTCGGATCTTGAGCCCATTGCGTCTCAGCGACCTTTGGCGCGAAAAACCACGAACGCTTTCGATTCCTCCGGAAATAGTGAATACCCGTACTGCACGCTCGGTGATGGATCTCAACCCTGCGAGTATCGACGTAGTGTTTTCCCGAAACGGAGAGACTGTTCGATACAACGGACTACCTTTCGTCCGTGTTCGCCGGTTGATGGGTCGAGAGCAGGCATGGTTCGGAATCGACCGCGAACGCCGTCCTGTTTCCGATGTAAATGGCGAAGAATTTTCGGCACTTTTCGATGAGCTGCAACTATATCGCAAAGCGTCTGCCATTAACGCCCGACACCAGCTTTATAGCCGAGCATCGGAAGCTTGGCTCGAATCGATACTACGAAGAAACATAAAATTACTCGACGCAAATCTTGAACTTGCGCCGATCTACAATCAGTTTCGATCGTCGAACGACAAGATTGATCTGCTTGCGATACGCAAAGATGGACGGTTGGTCATAATCGAACTAAAGACATCTCCTGACCGTGAATCTGTTTTGCAAGCCGCCGACTATTGGCGAAAGATCGAACTTCAGCGCAGGCGAGGTGTTTTGAATGAAGCCCGGCTTTTCGGCAATAAGGAGATCAACGACCAGCCCGCTCTTGTGTACTGTGTTGCTCCGGCGTTGAGTTTCCATCGCGACTTTGAATACTTCGCACGAATGCTTCGTCCGGAAATTGAACTTTGGCGGTGGGAACTGCATCAGGATTGGCGGAGCGTGATCAACGTGATCGCACGTAAGCGAAGCTCTGATTAAGCAGCGGTTAGGATCCGAGCATGAATTTATAACCGACGCCGCGGACGGTTCGGACGATGGTCGGGTTGGCGGGATCGTCTTCGAGGTATTTACGAAGGCGGACGATGAAGTTGTCGATCGCACGCGTGTCGGTGTCTTCCTGAAGGCCCCAGACGTCTTCGAGAATGGTCTTTCGCGAAACCGCCTCGCCGGCGTACTCGATAAGGTAACGGAGCAGCTTGATCTCCATTAACGTCAGATGATGAACGCCGTCGGACGAAATAAGCTCGAGATTGGCGAAATCGATCGTCTTGCCGTTGACCTCAACAAGGTCGCCGATCCGATCGGCAGAACTTGTCCGCCGCGACCATTCGCTGCGGCGAAGCAGACCGCTGACGCGGGCGAGAAATATCTTTAGATCGAACGGCTTTGGCAGATAATCGTCGGCACCGGCCTCAAATCCGGTCAGCACGTCTTCGGGGCGGCTCCGCGCGGTAAGCATAAGGATCGGCGTAAAGTCTTCTTTGGCACGGATCTGCCTTGCAACCTCGAAGCCATCGATCCCGGGCAGCATAACGTCGAGAATGATCGCGTCAAAATCCTGCGATTCGGCAAGCGAAACTCCGCTAACGCCGTCGCCCGCGACCTTTACAATGTAACCCTCGGCCTCGAGGTTAAACTTAAGGCCATCGGCGATGTGCTGTTCGTCTTCAACTACCAGGATCTTCATATCTTGAAAGCGGCAAATGCACCGAGAAGGTGCTGCCTTCGCCCGGCCCGCGGCTTTCCGCTGTGATCTTACCGCCGTGGCGTTCGATAATGTTTTTTACAATAAACAATCCGAGGCCTGTGCCCTTTACATCCGATATCGAATTCGCGACGCGATGGAAACGCTTGAACACGCGTTTGAGATCGGAGGTCGGAATGCCGACGCCGTTATCACGAATGACAACCGCAACTCTGCGATTTAGAGAGGACGGTCGGATGCGAACGGAGATCTTACGCTCGTGGCCGGAATACTTAATCGAATTGTCGAGCAGGTTAACGAACGCCGTGTTCAGCTCGTCCGCGTCGGCCGAAACCAGAAGCGTTTGCTCGGAGCGGACGAGTTTTATCGCGCCCTCGTCGAGGTTGTAACTGGTGCGAATTGTCTCGACCGCGTCGGCGACGACCGCGTTGATATCGACGTCCGTTACGTTGAATGCACGTTTACTCTCCATCATATGTCCGGCCTGCAGCACCGTCTCCACCGTTCGCAAAAGGCGGTCACTGTCGGCGAGCATGATGTCGTAAAACTCAGCACGCTTTTCTTCGGAGACCTCTCGCGATTTCAGTGTTTGCAGATAAAGACGGATGGAAGCGATCGGCGTTTTCAGTTCGTGCGTGACGGCGTT
>JBBSKW010000223.1:0-2680 GCA_038256005.1 Pyrinomonadales bacterium | reverse complement strand
TGAATTGAGGTTCGGCTTCTTTCGCTACTTTATACGGCATAATTTAAATACTCCTTCCCGTCGATGCTTTACGTTTATTCTAACCGAAAGTTCGTCGTAAGCGAAGAAATTTCGACGACTCCTGAACGCTAAGCTCTTTTATATTCAGCTTTTCCGCCCGTTTTTGATTCCAACCGGATCTCAGTGATCACAATGTCCTTCTGCACAGCCTTGCACATGTCGTAGATGGTCAGTGCCGCGACAGATACGGCGGTCAATGCTTCCATCTCGACGCCGGTCTGTGAAGTTGTGATGGCCTCCGCAATTACTTCGATGCCTGAATCGGTAATTTTCGCCGAAATGTGGACCTTTGATAAGGCGATCTGATGGCAAAGTGGTATCAGTTCTGATGTTCGCTTCGCCGCCATTATTCCGGCAATTCGTGCGACCTCAAGCGGATCACCTTTCGGGTTCGTATTCTCTCGCAGAACTGAAATGGTTTCAGGCGAAAGCAGTACTTTACCGGACGCTACCGCACGTCGTGACGTCGTTGCCTTGTCGGAAACGTCAACCATTCGTATCTTCCCGGCTTCGTCAAAATGGGAAAGTTCGCTCATAAAGTTAAGTGATATCGATAACTCTCACGATCTCGCCAGAACTGATATTTGTTCCCTTGGGAACGACGATAAGTGCATCCGCCTTTGCAAAGCCTGTGAAATCGGACGAGCCGTGCCCTTTCAACGGTTTGACTCCGATCGGCGAGTTTGTGTTAAAGCCAAAGCAGATCTGAGCCGGCAGATACGCATCTCGTTCTTGAGTGCCTTTTATATCGACGATCGCTGTAGCAAAGCTTACAGGAGCGTCGGTTGAAGTCGCTCCCTGCATCGTCAAGATCGCTTTTCTGACGAATAAATAAAACGTGACCGACGCTGAGACCGGATTCCCCGGCAAGCCAAAGACCAGCGTCTTCTTCAACTTGGCAAAAACCGTTGGTTTGCCCGGCTTTAGTTGAACACGTTCGAAGAAGACGGACGCTCCCAGATCTTTAAGGGCCGTTTTTGTGAGATCGTATTTACCAACGGAAACACCGCCAGTCATCAAAAGAAGGTCCGCGGCCTTTATTGCATTTGATATTTGGCACTTAAGCTCCGAAATATAGTCGGCGGCGATCGGAAGAATAGTAACTTCTGCTCCCGCCTTTCGGCACAGAGCGGCGAGCATTATCGAATTCGAATTCCTGATCTGATCAGCCTTCGGTTTCTTGTTCACGTCCACGATCTCCGAACCTGTCGCGAGAATTGCTACGCGTGGCCGTCTTGCTACTTTCACTTTTGAATAACCAAACGCCGCTGGAACGGCTATCGAGTTCGGAGATGAAACTTCACCCTTTCGCAAAACTACTGTACCTTTTTGGACCTCGGTCGCCCGTCCAACAATGAATTTCCCGACCGCAGCCGGTTCCAAGATCGATACGTGATCGCCTTTCTCTCGAGCTACTTCGAGTTTCTGCACCGCGTCGGCGCCCGACGGCACTCGGGCGCCGGTCATTATTCTCACGGCCTCACCTTTTTTCAGCGTTCCTTTCCAACTTCGTCCTGCCGCCGATTCGCCAACTAATTTCAGAAGTGCCGGTGGTTTTGAAACGTCTCCCGAACGCACCGCATAACCGTCCATCTGCGATCTATCGAACGGCGGCATATCGGAATCCGCGATGATATCCTCCGCGAGCACACGACCGACGACGTCTTCGATCTTCACGAGCTCAGTTCCAAGCGAAGCCGTTTCTCGTTCGATTATCTTTAGTGCTTTCGCGACCAGGATCATTTGATTACGTAGATTTCCGTTTGTCTCGGCCCAATGAATTCATAACCGCGTTCGGTCATGACGGCGTCGTCTTCTGCCATCATCGTTACTTTTTGTCCGCCCCATTCGGCTACCGGCGTTGAAGTGTTCAGTTCGATCGACATGTACGAACCAAGGATTATTTTGTTTCCTCCTCCGCCGATATTGCCGCGGAAATCGATCGAGGGCCCAAGTCCGTGGCCGTGCGTTCCGATCGGGTGCGAGTAGATCATCGCCTCGATGCCGACGCGTTTTACCTCGGACATTGTATTTTCGTAAACCTCGGTTCCGGTCATGCCGGGACGTGCGAATGAGAACAAAATATCCTGCAATCGATTCGTGTTCTTTAGAGCAGCCGTCAAACCAGCGGGGACCGCGGTTTCGCCGTCTTTCAAGACATACGCATGTTTCTGCCAATCGGTTGAAAGGCCCATGTAATCTAGCCCAAAATCGACATGGAGAAGGTCGCCGCGTTGGATAACATCGGATTCAACTGCGGTGCTCAGAAAGGGTCCGGTTGTTTCGGTAGCGGCACGTTTTCGCTGGATTCTCAGATCAGGTTGGAACCAAACGGTCAGCCCAAGTTTGTTCACCTGTTCGAGCATCCACCAACGCACGTCGCCCACCGTGGTCTTTCCCGGTGTTATCACTTCGTTCGAGAACGCACGCTTGGTTATAACGTCCGTCGCCGTAACGGCATCGCGATAATGTTTCAGCTCGTCTGGAATTCTCGTGTCGAAAAATTCGGTTAAAAGGTTTGCTGCGGAAACGAATTTCTTCTCATTTTCTGTACCAAGCGATTCTGCTAAAAATCTGTACGAATCGTGTGAAAGTCCGCTCTGCTGGCCGCGGCCGCCAC
>JBBSKW010000222.1:0-2787 GCA_038256005.1 Pyrinomonadales bacterium | reverse complement strand
TGAGATCGGCATCGGCGAAGAGGACAAAGCCGAACGCTGTTACTATACGGCATTGAAAAAATTACCCGAAAACTTTTCGGCCGATCAATTGGTAGCCGCGCTCAACATCCTGATCATAAATTTCGATTCGGCGAAATTCGACATTCCCGCGCATCGGCAGGCCGCACTAAAGAAAGCAGCGGAATACATCAAGAAACTACCGCCGTCCGTTGTTCTTGAGATCGGCGGCCACACCGACAACCGCGGAAACGACGCAGCAAACCTGACGCTTTCGCAAAACCGATCGCAATCCGTAAAACAGTATCTTGTTTCACAAGGTGCAAAGGGCGAGGTTCTGCAAACAAAAGGCTACGGTGCGGGTCAACCACGGGCCGGTGCCGACAATACTACAGAACAAGGCCGATTCCTTAACCGACGCATTCAATATTCGGTTTTAAGCCGATGAGACATTGTTCAAACTGCCACAGGCGCCGCGATCTTTGCGTGTGACTGATAATTTTGTAATTTCAGATGCTCAAATTTGAAGTTCATTAGACCGTCGAGGCCTTTCAGGTTCTCGGCGGTTTCTATTTCAAGCGTTGGCAATTCTAATGGCTCTCGAGAGAGTAGCTCATTAACTTGGTCGAGGTGATTTGAATAGATGTGTAGATCGCCGAAGGTGTGAATGAAATCACCGACCTCCAGCCCGCAAACATGTGCGACTAAATGGGACAATAAGGCGTAACTAGAAATATTGAACGGCACGCCCAGAAACGCATCCGCCGAACGTTGATAAAGCTGGCAATGGAGCGTTTTGCCATTATCAACTTTGAATTGAAACAGCGTATGACAAGGCGGCAATGCAACCTCATCACACGTTTCCGGATTCCAGCCGGTAACGATCAGCCGACGCGAGTTCGGATTCGTCTCGATCTCTTTAATTAGCCTCGCAATCTGATCGACACCGTTCATCTGCGGATAATCGCCTCCGAACGAACGCCACAGATAACCGTAAACCGGCCCAAGATCGCCTTCTTCCCTGCAAAAACGAGCCGTCTGTTCCGCAGTTGCCCATTCCTGCCAAATATCCACACCGCGAGCCCTTAAGTCTGCCTCATCTGTCGAACCGCTTAGAAACCAAAAAAGCTCCTCCGCAACCCAACGAAATGGCACACGCTTTGTTGTCACGATCGGAAATCCCTCACGCAGATTGAACCGCGTTTGATATCCAAAAGCCGAGATCGTCCCGATACCCGTTCGGTCTTCGTGCCGCGAACCGTGACCCAAAACATGCCTCAACAAATCGTGATACTGCCGCATTGACCTAATTGTAAATTGTTAATTGAAAAATTGTTAATTGGAAGGAGGATCAGTCTTGAGAATTCACCCAATTCTTTCGCTGCCAATTAACAATTGCCAATTAACAATTTACAATTCAAGAACAAAGCTTATGGCAGATAAACTCGAGGTCAGTTTTAATAGCCCGCAGTGCGGATGGATGTCGATCGGATTTTCTGATGGCGTGAATGAATTCCACACCACTACTGCGCACGCGCCGCACGCGACGGCTTTGCCCGACCTGATGCGGATTTTGACCGCGATCGCTGATCCCGATTCCAGTTGGGAGGAATACACCCTGATGTGGAACCGCGATCCGGAAGAGTTTGATTTTCGATTTGCGCGAAACGGCGATGATCTGACGATCGAGATCTTTCAATATCCGACTGACGACCGCGATGTAAGCGAACGCGAACTCGTGTACACACATACGGCGGCAACCGCCGAAGTTCTATCCGCTTTCGCAGAAACATTCAGCCAGCTCTACGAAGACCGCGATACAGACGAGTTCGAATTCAACTGGCGCCAGCCGTTTCCGATTAAGGAATTCGAAGAATTCCGAGCGAAAGCTGCTTAAGGCGAAGTTTCGTGACATCCCTTTCCGAATGGTCGACACGCCGCAAAATTGATATCATTTCGAATCGTATCAAACCGGGTTTGGTACGTTTTTGTTTTTAATGAAAGAAAAGCTATTAGACCTACTTGCTTGCCCTACGTGCGGCGGAGACATCCTGCTGGCGTACGCGAGCAAGTATGAAGAGAAGGAAATAATCGAGGGCGTTCTCACTTGCAAAAAGTGCGAGCGTGAATACAAGGTCGTCCGCGGTGTGCCGCGTTTTGCCGACCTCGGAAAGATCGAAGCTGACAAGGCCGAGACCGCCGAAAACTTCGGCTGGCAGTGGACGCATTTTACGCAGGAAGACCCGAAGTATAACGAGCAATTCCTCGGCTGGCTCCAGCCCGTTAAGCCTGAGTTCTTTGAAGGCAAGGTCGTGCTCGAAGGCGGCTGCGGTAAAGGCCGGCACACAAAGTTAGCGGCCCAATGGGGGGCGAAGGAAGTTGTGGGGATCGATCTCGGCGACGGCGTCGAATCGGCATTCGCTCTTACCCGCGACATGCCGAATGCTCACATCATTCAATGCGATATTTTCAAGTTGCCGTTGAAAAAAGTGTTCGATTACGCATTCAGCGTCGGCGTTCTGCATCACACTCCTGATCCAAAAAAGGCGTTTCTTTCACTCGCGTCCAAGATCCAAAAGGGCGGCCATATTTCAGCTTGGATCTACGGAGCTGAGAATAATGAATGGATCACGAAATACGTAAACCCGTTTCGCGAAAGCATCACATCAAAGATGAGCCAGCCCATGCTCTACCAGCTTTCAAAGCTGCCGACGCTCTCGCTCTTCATGGCGACAAAGCTCGTCTATCGCCCTGCGAATATCGCCGCAAAAGGGGTCGCGAAAAGACTTT
>JBBSKW010000221.1:0-2830 GCA_038256005.1 Pyrinomonadales bacterium | reverse complement strand
TTCGCTTCAAGATTCGTTCGCTCGCGTTTGAGTCTTTCGACCTGTTTTACGGTCGCCTGAAACGCGAAACTTTTCTCGGTGATCTCGCGAAGTTGCTCGAAACTGCCGAATGCATCGAGCAGATTAAGCAGCGTCGTGTATGTCGCGCGGAACTTACTTTCGAGCGGATCGGGCGGAGCTTTTAATAACTCGGCGATCTTTTTAGGGTTCTGAAATTGCCCGGGAGCAAGCACGGCAAACCCAACGTTGTCCTTTCCGCGCCGCCCAGCTCGCCCGGTCATTTGCTGAAGCTCGCTTGCGGTAATCGGCCGCCAGCCATCATTTCCCCGCGTGTCAGCGTTGCTGATAACGACGGTTCTAGCCGGGAAATCGACACCTGCGGCGACGGTCGAAGTGGCAAAGATCGCATTTAGCAAACCGCCCGACATCATTTTCTCAATAAGAAGTTTCCACGACGGGATGTGACCGGCATGATGCGATGCTATGCCTGAATTTACGAGTATTTTGGCATGTTTGTGGGTGAGGACCTCGGGAAAACTTGCGGCGTATGATTCAAATAGATCTTTACGGAATTGGAACTTTTCGTTGTCGGTTCGCTGCATCTTGTCGGCGGCAACTTCGGATGCCGCTTCGTCGCATTTTCGCCTCGTTGGAAGAAAAACGATCGCCGGAAGGAGATTATAGCCGCGAAGTGCAGATATCAGCTTATGCGGCGGGATTTCAGGCGGACGGCCGTTCATTAGTGCATTATCGCAGAAAGTGAACTGCATTCGAAAAGAGCCTTAATGCTTGTCGCTTCTGGCGTCGATTCGTATATTTAATAGTATGAAAAAGTGGGGGGTTCGAATTGCCGGAATCATTCTTCTCTTGTTCGTGGTTTTAGTCGGAGCAGCTTTCTGGAGCGATTCGGACACGAATATTGGTCGACCCGATGTTCGGCACGCCGCCGTTCATAACGCCTTATACCGACGTGCCGTCGCCGCTCGAACAGATCCGACGCGTCGATTATGTATTACTTTCGCATGATCATCGCGACCACACTGATGAAGCTACACTCCGCTCGATAGCTGAAAACTTCCCAGATGCAAAGTTTCTTGCAGGATTGGGATCAGAAGTTATATTGAGCAATTGGTCAACACCTTCAAATCAGGTGACGACAACGGGTTGGTTTCAGGAATTTTTGCTCGGTGATGACGGGGTTCGCATCTATTTTCTTCCAGTTCGACATTGGTCGCGCAGAGGATTTTCCGATACTAATCAACGGTTGTGGGGCGGCTACGTGATCGAAAGTGGCAAGACTACGATCTATCATGGTGGAGATAGCGGTTACGGCAGACACTATCGTGAAACGGGCGAACAGTTTCCTGAGATCGATTACTTTTTGATCGGTATTGGTGCTTATGAGCCGCGTTGGTTTATGGAGGCGAACCATAACAACCCTGCCGATGTGATCAAGGCGTTTCAGGACAGCGGTGCAAAACTCCTGATGCCAATGCATTACGGAACGTTCGATCTGTCCGATGAACCGCCGGGCGAGCCGATCCGCGAACTAAGGAAGCAGGCAGATGCGGCCGGTTTGACCGAACGGGTAAGGACGCTTAACATCTACGAAAGTCTCGCCATTCCTTGATCTAAAAGATGCTGAACGGAAAGAAGATCGTCGTTGTGATGCCGTCGTACAACGCAGCTGCAACGCTCGAGCGTACGGTTGCCGAGATACCGCGCGAGATAGTTGACGAGATATTGCTGGTCGACGACGCAAGTTCGGACGATACCGTGAAGATCGCTAACAGGCTTGGCCTAAAGGTATTTCTGCATGACCGAAATTTTGGTTACGGGCGCAATCAAAAGACGTGTTACCGCGAAGCCCTAGAGCTTGGTGCCGATATTGTGGTTATGGTTCACCCTGATTATCAGTATTCGCCGAATCTGATCGTCCCGATGGCCGGTATGATAGCTTACGGTGAATACGACGCCGTGATTGGTTCACGCATACTCGGCACCGGAGCGCTTAAGGGCGGAATGCCGCTTTATAAGTATATTTCCAATCGCTTTCTGACGCTTTTTCAGAATATTTTACTGAACTATAAACTCTCCGAGTATCACACAGGGTTTCGAGCATTCGCCGCCGATTTACTGAGATCGCTGCCGCTTGAAAAGAATTCAGACGATTTCGTGTTCGACAATCAAATGCTTGCCCAGATCGTCTATTTTCAGTTTCGACTAGGTGAAATATCGACGCCGACTCGTTATTTCGAAGAAGCTTCGTCAATCAATTTTGCGCGATCCGTTCGTTACGGTTTTGGAGTTTTGGCGACCGCGCTCCGATTCAGACTTCATCGCTTCAACCTGAAAAGATATTCGATCTTCGAGGCGGAACAACGGCATCTGTTGCCCGATTACTACAAGGTCGTCAAAACCCAATCGATCGGAGTCGACCGAACAAAGCGGAGCTAGAAAATAAAGTCTATGTCAGAAAGTGAGCCTTTCGAAACAACTGCCCAACCGAGCGGGTCGATCGCTGAGACATTGATCGTCCCGTTGCTGGCCGTTTTGGTCCTGGCAATTTATTTTCAAGCGACGGGTTTTGACTTCATTGACGTTGACGACAATCTTTACGTTTATCGTAATCCGGCAGTTTTAAGCGGCCTTAATTGGGAAAGCTTTAAATGGGCTTTCTACGCGTTTCATTCCGCAAACTGGCACCCAATAACTTGGTTGTCACACATGCTGGACATTCAACTGTTTGGTCTGAACCCGGGATCTCATCACGCAGTCAATATTCTTTTGCACTTGCTCAATTCGATACTGGTTCTCGGCGTCTTTCGAA
>JBBSKW010000220.1:0-2856 GCA_038256005.1 Pyrinomonadales bacterium | reverse complement strand
GGCGGCGTTCGGAGCAAAAATAACCTTGGTGCATGGCGAGACCGGCGGGAGGCGGATTGCTTTGAGCGACATCGATGGTTTTTATCAATTTGAGGCCTTGCCAGTTGGAATCTATCGTATGTCGGTCCAGCTTCAGGGTTTCAAAACGCACGTGGGCGAGAAAGTTGTCGTCGAGGTTGGGCGTACGTCCGTTCTTGATATCGAACTCAGGATCGGAGACATTTCTGAGCAGGTTATCGTGACGGCCGATTCTCCGCTGGTAGATTTATCCAGCGTGGCGGTCGGGCAGATTATAAATTAGCGGACCGTGCAGGAGATTCCGCTCAACGGAAGAAAGAGTGCGCTCACAAACAGATCAAGCCACGCGAATTTGGAATAACCAAAAACCTGCTTAGGATCGCCGGACGTCAATACGAGAATCCTGAATATCAAAAACTTGCCGACAAATTGACCGACGATCGGCGCACAACTTTTACGGAAATTCTCGGACAATAAAGAAAATTATGTTTCACAAAACCTACTACGCAACAAGTCCAAGGGCTCTCGGCGGATGTGCGGCGATCGAAAAGGCGGCGAAGGACGGCTGATTTTCTGATCCATTTGGATATGAGTCGCACGTGCCAGGGCTTCAGTTTCTTGGCACGTGCCTTGCTCCATCTTCAGTTGCGATACCGTTCAGATGCGGCAGAATGGGGGATTCTTATGAAAGGCATATTCACATCAGCATTTTTCCTAGCTTTATTTACATTTATAACAGTTAACGCTACATTCGCGCAGAATCGACAGGTGCTTGCCGAGGCTCAGCGTGTGACGGGCGATCAGTTTACGGTCGCAGCACAGACGCGCAAAGGTGCGAATATCTATGCCGTTCGAAAGCCGTCTGCGGCGATGTTAAATGCTATTGATAAAGGGCTTACAGATCTTTTTGCGGTCGCAAGGAAGAATCGCTACAGCAAGCGATTGAATTACTCAGATTATTCCATCTTCATCGCCAAGGCTGATCGGACGAAGGACGCGAACGGCGGATATTCGCCGGACATCGCGGTCGGTGCGGCTCAGTATGCGGGCACTGATTATGATCAAGGCGGTTACGTCTACGCGGCCGGGATGGTGATCGCGTTCAACCCGATGTCATTCGTTATCGCGGAACATAGCGGGGACACTTCGCGGGTCGCCGACCTCGTACGCTACGAAGGCGAGCACCTCGTTCTTTATCACAACGACCGCCGAAAATATCAGCAAACGGCGGATCATAGCCAGGGCGGCGGCCATCCGATCCTCCAATAATTGAAAGTTAACAACCAACATTGGCCGGATGATCGTCGTCCGGCCTTTTTCTATTCACCACTTCCCCAAAAGGCTTCCTTTGACCTAAATCGTGCATCGTATAGCCGAAACCGTCGGTCACGCCTGATCTGCGTTTCGTTCAACCCGGCCAAATTCGAGCGATATTAGGCGTGTTCATCAAAAATTCACTTTTTGCGGCATTTGGCACGGCCGTTGCAATTACGTCTCGCGGATGTCTGAAGGATCCGCGAAGACGGAGGAAGCTAATGGGCAACCGCGTGTTATTGACCAAAGTCTTCGCAGTTCTTTTTCTGATCTTTGTAAATTTCGTTGGAACGAATGCCTCGGCTGATGACCCGTATTACCTGCTCCGAGCCGGTAAACGCATCAAGCTAAAGCTAGACGCACCGATAAGTTCACGTTTCTCGACCGAGAAGGACACGTTCATTGCGACGGTGACGGAACCGGTGCGAAACGGCGGCCGAATCGTGCTCGACGAAGGCGTGTCCATAGAAGGCCGCGTTACAGCGGTTCGGACCAGAGCTTCGTTTGGCAAAGCCGGCGAGCTTGAGGTCGAGTTTTTTCGGATCACGTTCGACGGCGGCGACACGCGGCAGATATCGGCAAAGCTCGCAAAGTCCCTCAAAGGCGGTTCGAAGCAAGGCTGGCAGATCGCCTCGTTACTTGGTGGAACGCTCGGCGGCGGTTTGATCGGAGCCTTGACCGGAAACGGCAGATCGGCAGCGATCGGAGCCGGCATCGGCGGAGCGGCCGGGACCGGAACAGCGATCGCGATCAAAGGCGATGATGTCGGTATAAATGCCGGCGAAGAGTTTGAAATAGTGCTGCAGCGGGACGTAACGCTGCCATTCGACGAAGTTTGAAAATCTAATTTTAGTTTGGCCCCAAGGGTTTCGACCTCAAACGGCCATTTCGAGAAAGCCCGATGCGAAGGGGAGAGCGCGTCGGGCTTTTTCTATTTCCCCGCACTTCCGAATGAGTCGAAAAGGCCCGCTTGATCCATTTGAGCACTCATCTTCTGCCGCCGCGGGCGACCGGGGCGACGCGGGGCAACGTTGGGAATGACCGGTTCATTCTTGTTACCGAAAATTCCCCTTGACCTTCGGCGGCGAAATGTGTTATCTATGCAACGTTATGTCATTCACCGTACGCACGAACAACAAAGATATCAGGCAGCATGACGAATGGGAGGTCTATAATGGCTCGCCACCGTTGGCAAAATCCGAGCGGATAAATGTGACCATCAACCCGCGAAAGCGGCTAATGATGAACGCCAAGTTCTACGACAGATGGGGCAGCCCGAAAGCCGTGCTGATGATGTTCAACCGCCGCCGGACCGAGTTCGCACTCGCACCGTGCGAGCCCGAGATCGAGTGTGCGTTCCCGATCCGATACAGCCGAAAATATTACGAGATCGCCACCGGCCCATTCTGTCTCCACTTCGGCATCGACATCCACGCAACGCTCAGATTCAACAAACCGCTCATCGACACGAACAACCATCTGATCCTGAACCTCCGCGATACCAGCATCGCCACCCGCATCTTC
>JBBSKW010000219.1:0-2894 GCA_038256005.1 Pyrinomonadales bacterium | reverse complement strand
GCTATTTCGAATGACATTAGAGCCGGAAAAGGTACGGCTGGCAAATTCGTCACAGACGATGCTCTCTATAACGAAACGCGGGCTGCTCTAACGGACCTCAGAACCTCCGCCGCAAAGATCAATACGATCGCGGACGACTTTAAGATGATCTCGAACGATCTCGTCGAAGGAAAAGGAACTGCCGGCAAATTCTTGAAGGACGAGAAGTTGTATGAGGACGCACGCGCCACCCTCGACCGAATAAACACGATCCTTGCTGATGCCCAAGCGGGCAAAGGTACCCTTGGAAAACTCATAACAGACGAAACGCTTTATAACAACATCAATCAGACCGCGTCAAACGTTAACCAATTCTCGAGCGAAACGACGAAACTGATCTATGACTTTCGACAGAATCCCAAAAAGTACCTTCGCATAAAGTTAAGTCTCTTCTAAGAATTGCCCTAACAACTTATATTGTATAATATACATCTATGCATTCGATATGCATATGTATTTCGGTACGGCGCATGAAAAAGAGTGAGAGACAAACCAAGATAGTTGCAATGATCGAGTCCGAGGACCTGACCAGGCAAGACGAGATCGTCGAGCGACTGTCGGCGTCAGGCTACACGGTAACTCAGGCTAGTGTTTCTCGCGATCTGGACGAACTCGGCATTGTTAAAGTTAAGAGCATTTATCGAATGCCGAATCGCACTTCTGCACAGGGCATTTTTGGATTGATCTCGTTGAAGGAAGCCGGACCGAATATGATCGTCGCACGGTGTGCGTCCGGTTTGGCATCAGCTGCGGCGGTCAGAATAGACGCCGGCCGCATAGCAGAGATAGTAGGCACGATCGCCGGTGACGACACAATTTTTATTGCGGTCGGCGGCGCGTTCGAACAGAGGAACGCGATCAAAAAGATCTGGGAATTATTTAGCGAATGATCGATTAATACAAATTGAAACGCTTGTCAAGCTCATTAGACAAGGTGTCCGTTACTGTTTTTTAGAAAAGGAGCACTCACTTGAGCGTTAGAATTCGAGCAGGAATATTCGGCGGTTCGGGATATGGCGGTAGTGAATTGCTACGGATACTTCTTTTCCATCCGAACGTCGAGATCGTGTTCGTAACGGCAAATGAGCATGCGGGAAAGCGAGTTTCCGACGTTCACAAAAATCTGAACGGACTCACAGAGCTTGTTTTTGATGCAGCTATGGAAGACCTCAATTCCCTTTCCGATATAGACGTCGCATTCTTCGCCTTGCCGCACGGACAAGCGTTAAGTCTCATCCCGCAGCTTCCAAAACACGTGAAAGCTATCGATCTTTCAGGCGATTTTCGTATCGATGATCCCGATTTGTTCGAGCAATACTACCAACAAACCCACGGCGGTGATCTGCAGAAACAATTCGTTTACGGACTCACCGAGACGAACCGTGACGCCATAAGAACAGCCAATTACATTGCAAATCCGGGCTGTTTTGCGACCGCAACGCTTCTAGCACTCGCACCGATGGTCAATAGCGGTTTGCTCACTGGCAGAGTAATAGTTGATGCAAAGACCGGCTCATCCGGTTCGGGTGCCAGGGCGGCAGCCAACACGCATCATCCGCAACGAACGAATTCATTTTATGCTTACAAGCCGTTCGTTCATCAACATGTTCCGGAGATCGAGCAGCACCTTAGATCTGTAGGTTCCATTGAAAGCGGCTTTGTCTTTATGACACACAGCCTTCCGGTCGCTCGAGGCATCTTCGCGTCGTGCTACTTGGAAACAAGCGTTGAGATAACCAATGAAGATGCCGTGAATCTTTACAAACATTTTTATAATGATTCATTCTTTATTCGATTTGCCGAAGGCTCACCGGATATAAATTGGGTCAAGAATACGAATTTTTGCGACATCGCTGTGAATGTGTCCGGACGAAACATCGTTGTCTTTTCAGCTATCGACAACCTCGTTAAAGGTGCTGCCGGTCAGGCAGTACAGAATATGAACCTTATGTTCGGTTTGGACGAAAAGACCGCCCTTATCTTCCCCGGTAGCAATCCATAAGCGCCTCATGAATTTCGACGAGATAAAAGAGTTAGAGGACCACTTTCAGGTCGAGACCTACGCCAAAATGCCGTTCGCGGTTGAACGAGGGCGAGGTGCTTGGGTTTGGACATGCGACGGTGACAAGTATCTCGACCTATACGGAGGCCACGCTGTATGCGCGACCGGACACTCACATCCGCATGTGGTCAAGTCTATACAAGAACAAGCGGAAAAGGTCTTGTTCTACTCAAACCTCGTCTATTCGGAGATTCGCGGGCGTGCTTCAGAGAAACTCGTTTCTGTCGCACCGAAAGAATTGACGAAAGTTTTCTTCTGCAATTCGGGAACAGAAGCCAATGAGAATGCGATGCGAATGGCACGTATGGCAACCGGCCGTGAGAAGATCGTTTCATTTTCTGGCGGCTTCCACGGCCGAACTGCGGACTCGATATCGGCAACGTTTCTGGGTAAATATCGAAAGATCGGCGAGCCGAATGTACCGCACCACTTAGAAGCTTTTTTTGGAGATATCGATAGTGCGCGTTCCGTAATTGATAACGAAAGCGCTGGCGTTGTTCTCGAGCCTATCCAATCAATGGCCGGGGTAGTTGAGGCCGATCCGTCATATTTTGTCGAACTGCGAGCCATCTGCGATCGAGTCGGTGCCATGTTGATATTTGACGAAGTACAGACCGGAATTGGGCGAACCGGTAACTGGTTCTTTTCCGGTAGCGAACTTGCCCGCGGCGTCGTGC
Organism: Pyrinomonadales bacterium; assembly: GCA_038256005.1. Lineage (GTDB taxonomy): Bacteria > Acidobacteriota > Blastocatellia > Pyrinomonadales > Pyrinomonadaceae > OLB17. The sequence continues at coordinate 116 of JBBSKW010000219.1, read as the reverse complement.
CGGACATCGTCACGCTCGCCAAATCGCTGGGAAGCGGTGTCCCTGTCGGCGCATGTTTGGTAGCGGAAGCCGTTTCGTTAAAGCTGAAGTTGAACGATCTCGGCACCACATTCGGC
>JBBSKW010000218.1:0-2932 GCA_038256005.1 Pyrinomonadales bacterium | reverse complement strand
TAAGGAAGTCTTTTGCCCGACCGAAGAGACGTTCAAATTTCTTGAAGACGTGCTGGACGAGACCATCGCACTTTTCCCCGATTCGCCCTACATCCACATCGGCGGCGACGAGGTGTTGAAAGATCACTGGAAGGAGTCGGCGTTCGTGCAGGAGCTCAAAAAACGCGAAAACCTGAAGGACGAGAACGAGGTGCAGAGTTATTTCATTCGCCGGATCGAACGTCACCTTTCCAAACGCGGCAAGAAGATGATCGGCTGGGACGAGATACTCGAGGGCGGCCTCGCGCCGAATGCGACCGTTATGTCTTGGCGAGGTATGAAGGGCGGCATCGAGGCGGCCAAATCGAAACACGACGTGATAATGACGCCGACCGATTTCGCCTATTTTGACTACGGCCAGGGCGATCCGGCCCATGAGCCGCTGAATATCGGCGGTTATCTGCCGCTCGAAAAAGTTTACAGCTTTGATCCCGTCCCAAAGGAACTCACTCCCGACGAAGCCAAATACATCATCGGCGGTCAGGCCAATATCTGGACCGAATATATAGAAACAGCTTCGCAGGTTGAATATATGGCGTTCCCCAGAATGATCGCTTTGAGCGAAGTGCTCTGGTCGAAAAAAGAAGATCGCGACTTTGCCGATTTTCAGCGCCGATTGAATGCGATCTTGCCTAGGCTGGATAAGCAAGGCGTGAATTACCGCATCCCCGAGCCAGGCGGGTTGCAGAATGTTGTTACGGAGAACGAGAAGGTTTCGATTAGATTACAACCTGCACCTGGAACCGTAGTTTTTTACACAACCGACGATTCAACCCCGAACGACGATTCCTCGGTTTACGCGAAGCCGATCGAAATGACGTTGAGCGAAGGCGAGATCAAAACGCTGAAGACAGTTGTCGTAAATTCCGTCGGACGAAAGAGCGTAGTGTACGCGGCAACGATCGTCCGCGGCAATATGTCTGAACCCGATAAGGTAACTGACCCAAAGCCGGGGGTCGGGTACGTATTCAGTACGCCAACGATCGACATGTCAGGCGTCGCTTTAAGACGAACAGGAGAAACCACATCAATTCAGCTCGGACAGTTTGCGAAAGATAACGATCTGAAAAAAACGTTCTTGATTACATTCAACGGTTATATAAAGATTCCTGTTGACGGTATTTATGAATTCCAGACTGATTCGACGTGGCACCCATTGGTCGAGATTGGTGGCAATAAGGCTATCGAAGGTTGGGGAACGGGCGAAAGGAAAATACATTCGGCGATTCTTCCACTAAAGGCCGGCCTACACAAAATTAGATTGTCTTACACAAATCACAGCGGCGAACCGCACTTCCGGTTCCGCTACGGCATCAAGGGCCAAGGCCTGAGGCAAGCCTACGGCGGCGAATTTGTGCATTGACGGAGCGCGGACACTCTTATCCGCAAGTTCGCGAATCGAACACAGATGAACACAGATAGACACGGATCAGCATTCAGCATACAGCTTTCAGCGATCAGCGTCTTATTGCTTTTCGTCTATTGCTTACCTCTAGTTGCCCAAACCAAAGACTTCTCCCGCTGGGTCAATCCGTTCATCGGGACGGGCGGGCACGGGCATACGTTTCCGGGGGCGACAATGCCGTTCGGCATGGTGCAGCTCTCGCCCGACACACGCATCGATAACTGGGACGGCTCCAGCGGCTATCACTACTCCGATGACATCATCTACGGCTTTTCACACACGCATCTGAGCGGAACGGGCATTCCGGATGGGTGCGATATCTTGTTCATGCCAACGGTTGGCGAACCGCAATTCTTTGCGAAAGGAGGCGATAAATCAGTAAACGGATATGCGTCGAAATTCTCGCACGCAAATGAAAACTCTGAGCCGGGATATTATTCGGTGAAGCTCGACGACGATGGAATTCTGGCAGAGATGACGGCGACGAAACGGGTCGGATTCCATCGGTATACATTCCCAGAATCAAGTTCCGGGAATATCACTATCGACCTTAAGTGGCGTGACAAGATGTTGGATGCTCAAGTGAGAGTCGTCGGTACAACACGTGTAGAAGGTTACCGACGTTCAATCTCCTGGGCCAAAAACCAAACGGTTTATTTTGTGGCAGAGTTTTCTCAACCATATGGTTTTTCATTACCTGGCTCTGGACACAATTCAATAGCTGGAGACGACAAGAAAATCGCTTTGCGCTTTAAGGAGAATATCGTTCTTTCCAAGGTCGCGATCTCCTATGTTTCGATAGAAGGAGCCCGCAAGAATCTCGAAGCAGAACTGCCCGGATGGGATTTCGACAAGGTGCGGGCCGATGCAAAAGCGGCTTGGAACAAAGAGCTTTCGAAAATAGAAGTTTCCGGTGGGACTGACGAGCAGACGACGAATTTTTATACAGCGCTGTATCACACGATGATCCACCCGAACGTCTTCAATGACGTCGATGGGCAGTACAAGGGGCACGATGGCAAGATCCATCAGTTGAGGAGCGCGGACACTCCTGTCCGCATGAGCGTCGCTTCGACGCGAACAAGCGTGCGTAAGTCGAAGTCTTCGACAGGTAGCGAATCTTTCGCCGGAGGAACCGGCGATGCGGACAAGAGTGTCCGCGCTCCGTCCGAGCAGTACACCGTCTTCTCGCTCTGGGACACGTTTCGGGCGGCGCATCCGCTTTATACGATCATTGATCAGCGACGGACGGTAGATTTTATCAATACGTTTATTCGCCAATATGAGCAGGGCGGGCGACTGCCGGTTTGGGAGCTGTGGGGTGAGGAAACGGATACGATGATCGGCTATCACGCCGTCTCGGTCATCGCCGACGCGATGGCGAAAGGGATAAAAGGTTTCGACTACGAAAAAGCCTACGCCGCCGCCAAACACTCCGCCGAACTCGACCACTTCGGCCTAGCCGCCTACAAAAAACGCGGCTACATT
>JBBSKW010000217.1:0-2939 GCA_038256005.1 Pyrinomonadales bacterium | reverse complement strand
GCCCACCCAAGAAAGAATCCGAATACGCCGCCAAGCACCGAGCCGAGGGTGCATATTAGTGCGTATCGAAAGGCTTTTGACGGGGTAACAACCGCCATCGCGATCAACAGAACGTCGGGCGGGATCGGGAAGAACGACGATTCTACAAATGCGATGGTAAATAATGCCCATTCCGCGTACGGCTTCTCAGCGTAGCTCTCGACCCACGCCTTCAAACGTCTCAAGTAATCAAAGATCTTTTTCAATCGAATTCCTCATTACTATGTGTTATTTCTTCCATCCGTGTTGCCCGATGAGCGGTACAAAAGAACACGGTCCACAATTTTCTGAATCGAAGCCTTTTTCAGTTCGCGTAACGCGTACCAATATCTGCGACTTCTGTTCGCTTCCAACTGGGATAACCAGACGCCCGCCAATTTCAAGCTGCTGAACAAGTGGCTTTGGGATCTCTGGTCCGCCAGCCGCTACTAGCATTGCGTCAAACGGTGCGTAAACCGGCCAACCTTCGGTGCCGTCAGCGGTCTTATACGAAATATTTCTAAAGCCGATCTTGAGCAATCTCGCTTTCGCCTCGGCCGCTAAAACGGCGAGCCGTTCGACGGCGAAAACCTTTCTTGCGATCAGAGCTAGTACCGCCGTTTGGTAACCCGAACCTGAACCAATTTCCAACACGCGTTCGCGGCCCTTCAACTCAAGCAACTCGGTCATTCGTGCAACGATGTATGGCTGCGAGATTGTTTGTCCGCCCGCGATCGGCAGGGCGTTATCTTTGTATGCCTGCGACCGCATGGCGTCCGAAACAAAAAGATGCCGCGGTACCGTGTTCACAGCCGCGAGCACGCGCTCATCGGCGATCTTATAATGGCCGCGAAGATGCTCGACAAGGCGGCCACGTGGTATCTCGTAACCATCCGAAACACTTGCATTTGCGGCAGTTTCGTTCAAAAGTTTAGTCGCGCTCCCAAACCTTTAACTCGTCGATCACAAGGTGATTTGTCAGATCGCTTCGCATTGGTGTTACGGAGACGAAGCCTTCTTCACACGCCTCAAAATCCGTTCCGCCTTCGGCTCGAAATCCGGTCCGCTCTTCCCCGATCCAATAATACAATTTGCCTCGGGGGTCGATGTGTTCGCTGATCACCGGTCGAGCCGATTTGAACCCTTGCTTAGTGACACGGATACCTTTCGGTACGCCTTTCGGAATATTTACATTTAACAAGGTACCTTCTGGCAGCCCATCGGCGAGAGCTTTCGAAGTAATCTCGCGTGCGATCTTTGCAGACTCGGTAAAGTCCTGGCTTCGATACGCGACAAGGCTAAACGCCAGGCCGGGAACACCTAGGATCGTCGCTTCCATCGCACCCGCAACCGTGCCTGAATACGTCGCGTCGTCGCCGAGATTTGCGCCGTGATTGATACCGGAAACGCAGATATCCGGCCGAAGGTCGGGCGACAATATCTGGTTTAGGGCAAGGGTGACGCAATCGGTCGGCGTGCCGTCAACCGTCCAGTGCCGCTCGTCGACCTGCCTGATCCGAAGCGGCCTCGCTAAGGTCAGACTGTGCGACGCACCGCTCATTTCCGATTCCGGAGCGACCACAAAAACATCTCCCAGCCCGCTCATCGCTTCTTCCAAAGCTGCAATGCCCTCAGAATGAATTCCGTCATCGTTGGTGATCAAAATGCGTTGTCGTTTACCGTTCATTGAAAATAAGACAAGATATCAGTATAAATTCCGGCCAAATGTTAAAACAAACGAACTAAACCTTTTCTACCTAAGTTGGATCAGGTCAGCCGGTCAGTTTTGCTTGGCGAGTTGACCGAACCCGAAGGACAAAGACTTTCTCTTGATGGATCGAAAAGAGAATACGGTAAACATGCGGTTTCTTGCCGCACAAAAGTTGCCGCACCTCGACGTCGAAGGCGGCACTCTCATCGCTTATTGGGCAACGCTCAGGAAAGTTCCTCAGCGAGGTCACGCACTCGCAAATATTCCAAAGCCACCCGTCGGCATTTTCCGAATGATTATCGAGTAGCCATGTACGCGTCTCAAAGATATCAGCTTTTCCCGAGGGCGTAATGATTACGGGGAAAGTCATTTGATCGAAGAATCGGAGAGCAGCCCAGCGAAAAATAGGTCGGACGGCTCACCTTTACCTGCCTTCATTTCAGCGATCGCAGGTTTAAGTGCCTCGATTGTTTCCAGTTTTTCCGAGATCTCCATCAGCCTTTGATAGCTTGCGGCATCCTGAACCACAAGTTCCGCCTTGCCATTTATCGTCAATACGACCGGCTTGCCCGACCGCTTCAATTGGGTCAAAAATTCGCTGGTATTTCTTTTGAAATTAGAAAGGGAATCGATCTCATTTTTGATGTTCAACATAACTTCTCCGCACTAAATCTGCATTAAATATAATGCGTGATGCGGTGAAAGTCAAAAAAAACGTGAGGCTGGGATTGCTTCACGTTTTTATCGCTTCTTTTTATTATCGCCCCGGTCCTCCGCCCATCGGGCGTGAGTTCGAAGCTCCCATTGGCCGCTGTTGGCGGAAACGTCGGCGGTTGCGTTTTCGGGCGTTTGCCGATTTTAGCTTTGCTTTCTGTCCCGGCGGGATGAAGTGAGCGTGTTTCTTAAGATCTTTGATGATCTCTTCGCTGATAACTTTTCGTTTGAAGCGGCGCAGAGCGCTTTCTATCGATTCGTTATTGTTAACATATATAAGTGCCATTTATCGTTTCACCCCCTTTCGGCTAAAATCACATGCAGAGCTGAGCAGTGCAGCTGCCTGTTCCACAGGCAAACCAATATTAAACTAAACCTCGGCTGTATTTGCAACTAAACGCTTGAACAAACTAAGGCCCGCCCAAATAATGAGCGGGCCGGATAGTCTTTGTTTACGCTCTTAGATCGAGCCGTTCAGCAACACATTCTGAAGCAG
>JBBSKW010000216.1:0-2964 GCA_038256005.1 Pyrinomonadales bacterium | reverse complement strand
TGCGTTCGATCTGCCGACTCAGATAGGCCTCGATTCGGACGATCCGCTCGCACTCGGCGAAGTCGGCAAGGTCGGCGTCGCCATCGATAGCCTTGATGACATGCTGACGCTTTTCGACGGCATTCCGCTCGACCAGGTTTCGACATCAATGACGATAAACGCAACGGCGTCAACGCTTTTATGTCTGTATCTCGCCGTCGCTAGAAAGCATGGCGTTGCTTTCGACAAGGTGAGCGGAACCATCCAGAACGACATTCTTAAGGAATATATTGCCCGCGGAACGTACATCTATCCGCCGAAACCGAGCCTCCGGTTGATCACAGACACCTTCGCGTTTTGTGCCGCGGAAGTGCCGAACTGGAATACGATCTCGATCTCCGGTTATCACATTCGCGAAGCCGGTTCTACTGCCGCACAGGAACTTGCATTCACGCTCGCCGACGCGATCTGCTACGTTCAGGCGGCGATCGACGTCGGATTAAAGGTTGACGACTTCGCCCCGAGGCTTTCGTTCTTCTTCAATTCACACAGTAACCTGCTCGAGGAGATCGCGAAATTCCGGGCTGCACGCAGGCTATGGGCTCGAATAATGAAGGATCGTTTCGGCGCAAAAGACCCGAAGTCGATGATGCTTCGGTTTCACACGCAGACCGCCGGCTCAACGCTAGCAGCTCAGCAGCCCGAGGTGAATATTGTCAGAACGACGATCCAGGGACTTGCGGCCGTTCTCGGCGGAACACAAAGCCTGCATACGAATTCGATGGACGAGGCACTCGGACTTCCCACCGAAAACGCCGCACGCATTGCGCTCAGGACGCAGCAGGTCATCGCCCACGAATCCGGCGTTGCTGACACTGTCGATCCGCTTGCGGGAAGCTACGCGATAGAAGAATTAACGAGCGAACTGGAACGCCTGGCGGTCGAGTACATTGAAAAGATCGACGCGATGGGCGGAATGCTTCGTGCGATCGAGACCGGCTACGTTCAACAGGAAATTCAGGACGCGGCCTACGATTATCAACGAGCTGTCGAAACCGAAGATGCTGTTGTCGTCGGTGTGAATATGTTCCGCATCGACGAAGGTGCTTCAATACCGATCCTTAGAGTTGACCCGCAGATCGAAATCGATCAGGTCGAACGTCTTCGATTGATCCGAGCAAAACGAGACGCGGCAATGGCGGAAGCTTCTTTGATCGATCTTGCCGAAGCCGCTTCGGGCACGGAAAATCTACTCCCACGTATCCTTCACTGCGTTGAAAACCATGTCACCGTCGGCGAGATCAGCCACAAACTTCGGGGCGTGTGGGGTGAGTATCGCGAAGCTGTGACCGTATGATCCTTTTGTCGTCCGACTTTAACTAAAATAATAACTGCCCTTTACCTAATTTTTTGTTTACTTTCATCGGTTAAACCATGTTAAAATGCTTCTAGCCTTGACCTTCCAGGTCACCAAGTGGGGCAAAATCTCTAATCTACTCAGATCTTCCTTCCATACTTCACATGCAACAACTCAACATGTTACTCAAGAATCTTGTCTCAACGTCCGGCAAAGAGCTGCACCTTGAGCCAAATCGTAAGCCATACATCGTTTCTGCAGGCGGTGTAATGGACATTGATATGCCCGCGCTCCAAGGCACGCAAATCAGTACGATGGTGTTTCCGCTGATCCCCGAGGATGTCAAGGCCGATCTGCCAAACGAACCGAAGGTCGAATTCGTCCATCCGCACAACCTTGGCCGTTTCAGCTTTGAGGTTCGAAAATCGCCCGCCGGTTTTATGGTTACGGTTAGGCCTCTTGCTGAAGCCGAAAGCGTCACGCCTCAGCGTGCTGACCCTACCGTTACCACACCGATCGCCTCAGGGTTTGTGTCGGAGCCTGTTGCACCACCAGCCCAATCTGCACCGGAATTAGAAACTCCGATGGAGGAATTCGTTTTTGAAAGCGCCTCGGCGCAGCGTTCCGAACAAGCCAGGATAGAAACACCGCATGCACCGATCCCCGAAGTTGAATTCGATATGCCCATTCCGGACATTGAACTCAATTCCGGCGGCCCAGGGATTGAGGTAGTTTCTGCCAGCGACCCTCAATTCGTGACGATGTTTTCCGGGACGTCTAATTACGAACCGCCGGGACGAAGAGACGATCTTCTCGAGCCGAGCGGTTTCGTTCCGCCGCTTGAAGAATACGTTCCGCATACCGAGCATGTGCGCACGCCGGCAGCCAATGAAACCGTTAACGCGGAGCCGTTCGTCGATCGTCGCAGTTACGCGACTGATCGTCGAAAGGCGAATGCGCTTATGCAGGATCGCATGGACGCGCTGTTCCAGGGCATGGCAGACGAAGGTTCGTCAGATCTTCATCTTTCGGTGACCGTGCCGCCGATGATCCGCAAAGACGGAAAGATGCAGCAATTAGAATGTGCAGAAACAGTACTGACTTCCGAAGTGATGACCGATCTTCTGCATTCAATAATGCCGGAGAAGAATCGCGAAGAATTTGACCGCAGGCATGATACCGATTTTGCGTACGAGATCGCCGGCCTCGCCCGCTTTCGCTGCAACGTTTTCATGGATCGCAAGGGGATGGGTGCAGTTTTCCGAATCATTCCTACCAAAATACTCACGGCCGAACAACTCGGACTATCAAAAGCGATAATGGATCTTTGCTCGCTTTCAAAAGGTTTGGTCGTCGTCACCGGACCGACCGGTTCGGGTAAATCGACCACGCTTTGCGCGATGGTTGATTCGATCAATAAGAACCGCGAAGATCACATAATCACGATCGAAGACCCGATCGAGTTCGTGCACGACAACCACAAATGTCTTGTCAACCAACGCGAGGTTCATAACCACACCGATTCGTTCAAAGACGCTCTGCGTGCGGCCTTGAGAGAAGATCCCGATATCCTTCTCGTGGGCGAAATGCGTGATCTTGAAACGATATCGATCGCCATCGAAACGGCC
>JBBSKW010000215.1:0-3036 GCA_038256005.1 Pyrinomonadales bacterium | reverse complement strand
TCGCGTTCGACCACCGCAACCCGAATACCATCCGGCAACACCCGGGAGACCGCCGCAGATTTCACAAATGCAAGCTTTTCGACCCGCATCTTTATCTGTCCAAGATCGGCATTCCAAGATCCGGACTTCTCAGTCTGGCTGCGAACGATACTCTCGATCTCGCTTCGCGAGCTACGAACCGTATTTCGAACATCGACCTGAGAAACTTCAAAAAAGTTCGATGCCGCGACTGCCCGATAGCCAAGAACACCAATTGCCGTCAAACAAACAAGCAAGCAAAAGCTGAGGAAATATGGCAGAAGCTCGCGTGCGGATTTGCCGCCCGCTAACGCTGAGCTGCTTCGCCCCGAACTTCGACGCGGATTAGTCGTACGGCCGCCCGACGTCTTGTTCGCCGCACCGATTGGTTTCTTTTTCTTCACTTTCGACAGTTCAAAAATTAGCTCTTATTCGTCTATTTTGCGATCAATTCTAAAATTTCGTCTGAAAGTCGCGTTACCGTTCCAGCTCCCAGCGTTATCACAAGGTCACCAGGTAACAGATCCGGAACAACCCGTGCGGCGGCCGTATCGATATCGCCAATGTACGTCGCGTTCTTGTGGCCATACCGTTTGATATTTTCGGTCAATACTTCGGCGGTTATTCCCTCGATCGGCGATTCGCTCGCCGCGTAAATATCCAAAACATAAAGCACGTCGGCATTGTTAAAGGCCAGTGCAAATTCGTCCATCAATTCTTTTGTGCGCGAATACCGATGCGGCTGAAACACGACGACCGTTCGTCGTCCGCCACCGCTATTCTTTGCGGCCGAAAGTGTGGCGACGATCTCGGTCGGATGATGGCCGTAATCGTCGACCACACTGATTCCATTCGCCTCGCCTTTGAACTGAAATCTGCGATTGGCATTTACAAACCCGACGAACGCCTCCGCGATCTTCTCGAATGGAATTTCGAGTTCGAGAGCCACGGCCGTTGCCGCCAATGCGTTATAAACATTGTGTTTACCGGGAACCGGTAAAGCGATCGAACCTAGCACTTCACTTCCTTTCCAAACCTCGAACGTCGAACCGAACGCATCGTTGTACTTAATATTATGTGCCGAAATATCGGCTTGGGCGGTTAAACCATAAGTTACGCGACGACGTTTGATGTGGGGAATTATCAATTGCACATTCGGGTCGTCAAGACAGATTATCGCCGCGCCGAAGAACGGAACTTTGTTAACGAAATCGGTGAAGCATTGAACTACATCATCCATGCCCTTATAAGATTCCATGTGTTCTTTGTCGATGTTCGTCACAACGGCGATCGTCGGATAAAGCATCAAAAAAGATCGGTCGCTTTCGTCTGCTTCGGTAACAAACCATTCCGACTGGCCAAGCCGAGCATTCGATCCCAAAGATTCGACCACGCCGCCCACGACCGTCGTCGGATCGATCCCGCCATGTTGCAGCAAGGTCGCGACCATCGAAGTTGTTGATGTCTTCCCGTGCGTTCCGGAGATCGCCACCGCGTAGGATTTCAAAACCATCAGTTCGGCGAGCATTTCGGCTCGAGGAATAACCGGAATTCCTTTTTCTTTCGCTGCAACAATCTCCGGGTTGTCCTCGCGCACCGCCGAAGAGTAAACGACAACCTGTGCCGCACCTACATTTTCAGCCGCATGACCTTCGGCGATGCCGACATTAAACAGCTTCTCGAGCCGATCGGTATTCTTCGACTTCTTTGCGTCAGACCCCGTCACCAAAAACCCGAGGTTGCACAAAACCTCCGCGATACCGCTCATGCCGATACCGCCGATGCCGATAAAATGAATTCTTTTTACGTGTCTAAACATTCTCTCTTGCTCAATGCAAACTCGTTATGCGCTGGCCTTGAGTTCATCAATTATGTCGGCCGCTTTCTCTGCCGCATCAACCCGTCCGATCGACTTTGCTGACGATTCCATTTCAGCGATCATTTCCGGGTTTACGGCAATCTCGCTGATTTCAGCAGCGATTCGATTCCCGCTCAATTCACTCTGCGGTATCATTCGTGCAGCTCCGGCACGAGACATAGCTTCGGCGTTCTTTCGCTGATGATCGTCGGCGGCCGTCGGTAGCGGTATCATCAAGGCCGCTTTCCCTGCTGCGGCTAGCTCCGCACAGGTCGTTGCACCTGCTCGGCAAATAATTAGGTCAGCGTTGAAAAACTCTGTGACCATATCCGAAATGAATGGCCGAACGTCCGCATCCGGAAATTCCGAACGCTTGTACAACTCACGGATCTTTTCAAAATCACTCTCACCTGTCTGGTGTGTGATCGTCAGGCGATCGGCTAGATCAGACATCTCGCCAAGCGAATCTGTTACCGCATTATTTATCGCCCGGGCTCCTTGCGATCCGCCGAACACAAGCACGTGAAATTTGTCCGTTCGTTCTTTCGGCGCGATCTCAAAAAATTCTTTTCGGACCGGATTTCCCGTTACCACGCCTTTCTTTCCAAAGAACGGCAACGCTTCATCAAACGTCAAAGCCGCTTTGTCGATAAACCTCGCAAGCTGTCGGTTAGTAAAGCCGGGCAAGGCATTCGAATCCATTACCAAAGTCGGCACGCCCATGATCGCGGCCATCATAACAACCGGCCCCGAAACATAACCGCCCGCGCCAACTACTACATGCGGACGAAATTGCCTGATCAACTGCCGTGCTTCGAGAAAGCTCTTTGGCAAGACCGATAACCCTTTCAGCTTTCCGATCAAACCGACATTCTTCAACCCCGAGCTATCGATCAGTGAAAGCTGGAACCCATTCTCAGCGACGATTTTCGTCTCAAGCCCGCGAGCAGTTCCGACAAAAAGCACTTCGTTCGCGGCATCGCGGCGCAGCAGTTCTTTCGCAACCGCGATCGCCGGATAAATGTGCCCGCCGGTCCCGCCGGCTGCGAAAAGTACTTTCATTTTGTCCCTTAACGAAGCCCCGAGCGTCCTTTTTTCCTGCGAACGGGCCGTTCTACTTTCGATTCGCCCGCCCTTTCGACTCGATCCCGAGAAATATT
>JBBSKW010000214.1:0-3102 GCA_038256005.1 Pyrinomonadales bacterium | reverse complement strand
CCCGACCATGTCATTCCAAGCAACAAGCACGTCGGCCTGTGCTTGCACGGCAACTGAGTCAGAACCGGTATATAAGGTACCTGTGATAGTTGCAGATCCGTTATCAACATAAGCGGTTCCTGGGCTTACGCCGACGTGGCCATTTATAAAACTGACACCCGTATTCGTCACGGTACTTGCGCCTAAGACAGCAAAGTTTGCCGCCGTGCCAAGATCTGGAGCGATTGTGCCTATCTGTTGTTGACAGTTTACGCAATCTTTTTCGTCAAGATCACGCTCACTTATTGTTTGTGCCGAAGCCACCGTCACTAATCCGATGGCCAAGATCATCATGCGTACGAGAGAAACTGTGGAAAGAAAGTTGTGTTGCATTTAATCCTCCGAGTTGTGTTTAGTTCAAATTATTGAACCAACTCAATATTCGATAGTCTGAGTGGAGGAAGTATATAAGCGCGGGGGCAGTATGTTTGTCGGTTGGAACACAAAAGTCAAAAAAAGTTTTTAACTTAATAATGTGGATGGTTACCTGTTTTGGTCGGGCGATCGTAACTTTGACCTTAGATCAGAAAGAACCTGCTGATGCAGTACTCTGATCTCTGCATAACACTCGCAAACGATCTTCTCTAGTGCCTTTCGATCGAGCAGGACGATCGCTCCTCGGGTGTAGCTTATAAGTCCGCGACCTCGAAGGTCCATCAATGCAGTTGAGACGCTACTTCGCTGAACACCTACAATATCGCTGATCTCGTGATGAGTTGCGTGCACGATCCTGTTTTCGACATTGTCTTCGTGACTTAGAAGGTATTTGCAGGTTTGCTGTTCAACCGAATGAAGTCGGTTACATACGCCGTCGACTGAAAGAGTTGTGATAAATGTTTCGGTGTAGCTCAAACACAAATCGCGGAACGCCGAGTTTCGGTCAAATTCATCATCGACCAATTTACCTTTGATCCGGTAGGCTCTACCCTTACGATGAACGACCGCACGAACACCCATCCTAGCGTCGCCCAGAAATGTGACAATGCCGACCATACCCGTTCGCCCGATCATCCCGACCTCGACCACATGTCCGTCCTGAGATTCGTGCATTAAGCCGATCAGCGCAGTTGTTGGGAAGTACAAATAACGCCTTGGATCGCCCGCCTCCCAAAGAACGTCAGTTTTCTTCAGATCGACACTCGCTAACGATGGTCGGATGCGGGCGTAATCAGAAATAGGTAACACACCAAGCCATTCATTTTGCCGCGGTTCAAGAAAACCAAGTGTTGGTGGTGGATCCATTTCGCAAACTCCTCAAACGGTCGGGGAGGTAACGAGCCCTAGGGGGGCATGGAACATATACCATTATCATTATGTTATGTCAAGCTGAAGCCTAATGCACGCCCGCCGGGAGAAGGGATCCTTTTGGATCGGAAACGTAGGCGTAGCCATCTTCGATCTTGCCGATCATTCCGTGAAAATGAACATCGCCGCCCGAAACTACTACGACAGTGTCCCCTGGGCTTACTTCTTTCTCGTTAACCGGAAATTTGATGATCGTAGCGTTACCGTTCTCGTGGGCAACGGCCTCGAATTCAAATGTGTCTGCGTCAAAACTAAGTGTTTGTGAAAATGAAACGTCCATTTTTTTATTATTCTCCGATATTCCGAGTCTATTCCTATGAAAGCCTAAAGTCCAAAGCGACAGCGTCGTGATCTGATAGCGGTGTGCCGTTTTCGTCCTTTAGATCGCCAATAGTTTGAGCCGCCGCTGCGTGAGCAGGTTTGAGCCGTTTACCTGCGAACCAATCGAGCCTTCCCGAAACGCTGCCACCGACGCGATTTGCTGCCCAGAAGATGAACGGGAAGCACCATTCTGGCACCCAATCGCGGAGGTTCGTGTTCTTCTCAATGCTTTCAACGTGATAATGCAGCGTGCCGGTTCCGACATTGTTTAGCGATCGGAAATCATAGCCGCGATCTTCGATCATCCTGAACAATGGCTTCTCAAAGTATCGCTCCGGATGCGGAAGATGGTTCTTCGCAACGTTCTTCGGCCCCATGAACACTCGTCGCCAATATCCCATTATCGCTCGCGTCGAGCTTTGCGAATTGAAGGTCGTCGTATTCCAATCGCCGCCGATCAAGGTCGGCAATTCAGGCAAAGTTTCCAGATGGTCAAGGATGATCTGCATTTGCATTTTTCGATGTGCCCGAGAGCAATGTGCGTCTAGATGAACAGTCACTGCTCGAAATGTTCCCAACGGATGCTCGATCTCGCCGATCAACGCACGCAATTGCCCGAGCCGTTTTTCCTTGCCCCACATCTTGTCTTTGCCGTTCGGCAGCGGCACGGCCTGAATATTCCGCATCGGCCATTTTGAGAACATCGCCAGGCCATGGATCGAATTCGTGTTCTCGCCCTCGGCCATCGCTTCGACACCGCTTCCCTTTTGAAGGGCGATATAAACAGGAGCGAATGCGTAATTTAGTCTTAACTCCTTCGCGATCTCCTGAGCCACGAACCGATTTCCGCTCCGGGCCATTCCGTGGTCGAGTTCCGTAAGCAGCAGAACGTCTTTGTTGTTCAAACCATCATGATTCTTCAGCGCATCAATGATCCCATCGAAGACATTCCCACGCTCGATGTTCCAAGCGACGGCCGAGATCGAACCGGCCGGAATTGCGTCGTTGGGCTTCGCAAACTCCTCATACACAACAGAGTTAAGGATTCGTTCTGCTTCTTCTTTTATTTCACCATGGATCGCGGCCGATTCGAACTCCGAAGTCGATTCAAATTTCAGAAGCTCATCGAAGCGCCTATTGAGGTCGTGCTCAAGTATTGTCGGCTCGTAAACTTTATCTGAAATTCTAGGCGTCATAAAAAGACTGAGAATACCGATTCGTTCCGGAAAAGAAAAGCGTCATTCCCTGGGAGCACTGTTCGAGACTGCAAAGTTCCCAATCGTCACCGCTTTTGGGCCCACGAGGATCGCGTCTATTCCGACTCTGTCCCGGCCTTGTCCCGCTGGTTGGTGGAACGTTAACGTGTTGTGTTCAGTGCGGTTGTGGGCATTTTGTGTCTGAATTTCGCAAAATATTTAAAAATAACTTTTCACAGGT
>JBBSKW010000213.1:0-3205 GCA_038256005.1 Pyrinomonadales bacterium | reverse complement strand
CTGCTTTGCCACGAGCTCGATCTTTTCAAATTCCGATCTTCGAAGTGCGAATTCTCGCTGAGCGGTTTCGGCATCGGCAGAGAGTTTATCCATCGCCGCAACCTGTTCGGTGATCGATGTGGACGAAATCGCCAACGCCGCCAGATTACTTGTCAGCTCATCGACCAACTTCGCCGCTTCATTTCGCTCGACGTCAAGCGCATCAAATCGGCCAAGTTCGCCCTCGGCTCGTGCTATCTTCACAACCACTGACGTGATCTGGTTTTCGACGAATCGTTGCGTCTTCAGAAGCTCTTCGGCACCGCGGCGGTATTCTTCCACCTTGAGAAGCGTGTCAAAAGTCCGCTTTCTGTCGGCGGCGGTCCCTAGGAATATCGAAGTAAAAGTGCCCTGCGGAACTCCAATCGCATGTTTGAACAGCGATTCCAGATCGGTCCCGGGTTCGAGCCCAAGGTGTTGCCAGAGAAAACGCGTGACCTCTTCCTTCTTTTCCGCGATCCGAAGCCCTAGCTGCGGATCATAGACGTAATAGCCGGTTCCGGTATCGCGATATATCGTGTAGTCGCGCTCATCCAGCCCGCTTTCGATCGTTACGCGAGCCGAGCCTTTCTTAGTTCCGCGCCGAACAAAATCGTCCTTCTTGTAATCCAAAAGATCGAACAGTGTCCACGCGATCGCTTCAATTATCGTCGTTTTTCCGGCGCCATTTTCACCTGAAATGGACGTAGAGCCCGGCAAAAACTCGAAAACGGCTTCGGCGTGCGATTTTATGTTTTCGAGCTCGACCTTTTTTATATACACAGAAATATTGTCTCGATCTTTCCGGGAAGTGAGTTGCGATACATCAATTCTAAGCCAACGGCGGCGAAAGCGAAAGAATGCGGCAGCCGGTATTGTGCGCGCGGAATTTCGAAACTAGAATTAGGGGTTATGAAGATCGGAAACGGCGAAATTGTCGTGGCTGTGCTGCACACACCACGCGAAAAACTGCTCGGGATCGTTGACGAGATCAACCAGGCGGGCATTTCCATCCGTGCCATCGACCTCGGTTATTTTGACGATTGGTGTTCTTCGATCGCGAATGGCGAGGACTATCTTCCGATGAGCGATTATTTCTTTCCGATGTGGCGGGTCGAACGCATTACCCACGACGAAGGCTCGCCTTCAATGTCCGAAATTTTCGAACAACGCACAGGCCGGCCGCTTGGTGCATTCTAGATGTAACTATTTTTGCTTGAGTATTCTGATCGTACCACTGGTGGTGGTCAGATTTACGGTCGCCGAACCGTTTCCGAGCTTGGCAACGATGCTTTTGCCGCCAGGCGTAATGCTCTCTGACTGAACATCGAGCGTTATAGCCGAATTGAATGATCCAAAGCCGAGCGATGCGATGAAGGTTGACGAAGCGTCAGCCGGAATCTGAAGCTCGATCGAGCCGTTGGATGTCTTGAAGTTATAGATCCCGCCGGTGAGAAAGCCTGAATTAAACAACACTGAACCCGAGATCGAGCTTGCTTTGATCTGTCTGTGATTCACTTTTTGCAACGAGATCGTGCCGCTCGAGGTTTGTGCGTTCAATAGATCGCCGATCCCGCCCGGATTAACATCATACGCAAGAATATTGCCGGTCGTTGTCTTTAACGCGATCTCGCCGGCCGAGCTTTCAAGCATCACGTCTCCCTGGTACGTTTCCGCCTTTACGCCGCCTGAAACATTGCGAATTCCGATGCTGCCTTCGATGACCTTTACCGAAACGCTTTTTACAGAATCGATCGTTGCACCGCTTGTCCTTGCCTCAAAGCTGATCGTAGTTCCGACCGGAGCATCGATCTCGACCCGTGCGCCGCCTAAACAATTTGCGAACGGCACCGGCGGACCGTCAACAGTTTCCCGTGCTGCCCACACCCAATTCGGCTTGTCGTTCTTGGCGTTTCGCTCTAATACCTTGAAGCCAAATCGTCGGCCATCTTTTACGAACACACGAACCTCTTCGCGATCCCAACCGTTTATCGTCAAAGCGCCCTCAGAGACACAGAACTTCAAATTCACTGACGGATCGACGGCGATCGCACGTTCCGTTGTAACTCTCTCGTCGCGCGGTATACGCGGCGGAACCGGCGTCGCCGTCGGCCGAACATTGGCGACCGGTCGTTCCGGTGCTCTCGCTTTTGGCGGTTCGGGAACTGGCGACTGCGCAAGAGAGGACGATACCAAAACCGTGCAGAGGCACACTAATATTTCTATCCTAAAAATTGTCGCCTTACTTGTAGTCATTAGGTCAATAATCTGCCGCTACCGGATAGTCGCCATTAGCTCATCGCGTTGTACGGCCGAATTGAGTAGGTCGATCTTGTCCTGATAAGACGCATAAAGCACTTGCTTCGCAGATTGGTTTCGCGGATTCTTGCGTACGAAATCACGCATCCTCTTTATCGAATCATCAACCACGGCAAGATCTCGCTGAAATGCTACTTGCCCTGAAGCCTTTAGCGTCGATCCGCCGCCTGAGTTCTGTTCAAGTTCCCCGATCGTGCGGACATAACTCTCTTCGCCGGGCAAATACTGATAATTCAGATACTGCGGCTGCGGCGTTTCGATCTGTTTGCGGCCGCCGCCAACTATTCGGCGAAGTTCCTCGGGCGAATGATTCGATTTCCCGACGGTGATCGGCCGGATCGGCTCGCGTTGTGAATCATTGCTCGAAACTGTTTCAGCAGGTGCGGTAAGCTGCGGAACAGTAGGCGTTACGATAGTCGCAACCGGTCCAGCTGATTCTGCAACCACCGGAACCGAATTAGCTACATCCGCCAAGGAACCAATTCCGCTATCCAATGTGAACACGACAGCTGAAACACCGAAAACAATAAGCAAGGCCGCAGCCGCAAACGACGGACTCGCCATCTGCGTAGTCAAGAATGCATAGACCCGATTCCATATCGAACGTTTTTCGTTTTCCACCTCGATCGAATCACTAATTCTTGCCCACAACCTCTGCGTGGGAACCAGCGTTTCAAGCTCGCGGTCGAGAGCGGCAAAGACCAACGCATTCTCTTCTTCGGCTTCGGCTAACAGAAGAGCGCAGCTGTCGCACGCCGCGGAGTGGCCGGACACAACCGCAGATTCGTTTGGCGAAAGTTCGCCGTCAACAAATGCCTGAATTGTCCCGATCTCTAAACACTCTTCTTTCATAAAACCTCGTTCCCCG
>JBBSKW010000212.1:0-3293 GCA_038256005.1 Pyrinomonadales bacterium | reverse complement strand
CCCGGATGAATTTGCTCGCACCTTGCGGAGCCGGAGCAGTTTGACCAGCACTGCGAGAGTCATAAGACAGATCGCTATTAAAGATGTCAACTGATTTTTCATAACCGACTTATTCTTTCACTTCCAATCTTAACGCAATGTCGACCGAAAGATCTCAAAGCTCTTGTGTTGCACCGATAATATTCCTTGCCTTATATGACACGTTCATGTATCCTTATCGCACGAGTGTTGTGATATGAGAAACGAACGACAATTTCCTAAGGATCGCGGCAATGGCGGCGGGGTGAGTAGTATGGGGCTTGAGGACGAAGATGGCTTCGACGCACGGACGGCTCGGGAGCGAGGGCCGTTGGATGACGACGATGAAGATGATCGGCCGAGAATACCGCCGAAGTATCAAAAGGCGTACGAACAGTCTCGGGCGAAGCTTTTTGCCGAACAGCATCACATCAGCAATAACGGGACGAACTATCACCACGTTTATGAACTGACCGACGAGCATTTGCCCGAGCTCGAGTTCCTGCGTTACGACAACCTGTTCACCGCGCGGACGGCAAATGCTTATGTGACCCGGCCTTTGCCGCGGCCGGCTAAACGGCATCTCTTTGGCGACATCTGGCGCGAAGGCGAGCTAATGCTGCTTTTCGCCGATACGGGTTTGGGCAAGAGTGCTTTGGCGGTCCAGATCTCGGCCGCGATCGCGGGCGGCGAACCGATCGAACCGTTTGCCCCGACCACCGGCCCGCAGCGTGTTCTATATTTTGATTTCGAGCTTACAGATGAGCAGTTCGCCGACCGCTATTCCGACCCGGAAGCAGATACTGAATACACCGAACCGCTCTTTCCTCTCAACTTTATCCGCTGTGCACCGCTCGAAGATGCGCTGATGCCCGAGGAGTTTTAGGATCATCACGCCTTTCTGATCCATTCGGTCGCGAAGATGATCAGGTTCTCAGGAGCCCGCGTCGTTATCGTCGATAACATCACCTGGCTTTCGGCGAACACGGAACATTCGGCCGCCGCACAGCGTCTGATGCGAATGCTGGGTGACCTAAAGAACAAGCTCGGGCTATCGATATTGGTTATCGCACACACGCCGAAAATGCGTCGCGGGATGCCGATCGAGCTAAACCAGCTGCACGGCTCGAAGATGCTCGCAAACTTCGCCGACAACATCGTCGGAATGGGCCGAAGCAGCAATGGTCGCGATCTTCGCTACCTCAAACCCTTAAAACAACGAAACACCGCGACAAGGTTCGATGAAACCTGTGTCCCCGTTTTTCGGCTAGCGAAACAAGGCAGAATTCTCGGGCTCACGTTCGTAGATAACGAACCCGAAGCCCGCCACATCGAAGGCTACCTCCGCGGCGCCGCTCTCACCGAAGCAATCCGCGAAGACAAAATGCAACGCGCCATCGAAATGTCCAACGCCGGCGACACCGTCAGAGAGATCGCAACGAGGCTCGGTGTTGGTCTCGCAACCGCTTGGTCATACCTGAACAAAAAGAACGAAGATCGACCAAGTGATGTAGAGAATAGCGAAAACGCCCATTTTTGTTCGGATGCGTTCGGGTCAGGCGATGTACAACCCGAACATAAATCGGACTTTTTGCATGAAAAGGAGGTTTTGGATGAATTCGAGCAAGAATAACTTTTCACTATTCGTAACTCGCTATTCGTTATTTAACTTTTGCCTTGTCAATTCGAATCGCCGTTCTCTATACTTTGTGTTACGGCAATATTGCCGAATCGGAGATATTACGTGAAGCCCAAGATACATCGCGGAAAACTTCAAGCGGACGGAATGCGGTTTGCGATAGTCGCAAGCCGTTGGAACGACTTTTTGACATCGAAATTGATCGATGGTGCCGTCGACGCGCTCGATTCGCACGGTGCGGCCGAATCGGACGTTGAAGTGTTTATGGTCCCGGGCGCGTTCGAGTTGCCGTTCACCGCAAATGCCGTCGCCGAGAGCGGAAGGTTTGACGCGGTGATCGCTCTTGGCGTGGTGATAAAAGGCGAAACTCCGCATTTCGATTACGTTGCCGGCGAAGCCGCAAAAGGCATCGCACAGGTTGGAATTAAAACGGGCGTGCCGGTCATGTTCGGCGTTGTTACCACCAATACGCTCGAACAGGCGATCAATCGCTGTGGCGTAAAGGCGGGAAATAAAGGCTATGAATCGGCAGTTTCGGCGATAGAGGTTGCCGACTTGCACCGCCAGATAGCCGAACAAGATCAAGGAAAGGGTAAAGACAGAGCAGTTTCACATGTCGTTTGAAAAAGAAGGAAAGGGTTCAAGCACGCGCCGAAAAGCCCGCGAAAGCGCTCTCCAAATGCTGTTCGCCGAAGATCTGTCGAAATCGGGGAGCGACTCGCTGACCGATAATTTTTGGACCGAGCTCGGCGGCGAAGGGCTCGACGAACGCACCCGCGAATTTGCCGACGACATCGTTACCGGCACTCTCAAGAATCTTCAGATCATCGACGACCGCATTCGAACCCGTGCCGAACATTGGCGGATCGAACGAATGGCGATCGTTGACCGCAACGTTCTTCGCCTGGCTGTTTACGAATTTCTCTACAAAGACACGCCGCATACGGTTGTAATAAACGAAGCCCTCGAGATCGCTCGCAGGTTCTCAACGTACGAAGCGACACAGTTTATTAATGGGATTCTCGACGCGATCAAACTAGACCTCGAGAAATCCGCCGACGAAAGTGAGACAACCCAAAAGACCCAGGTCTCGTCGCAATAGAATGTTGGTAAACGGGAAAACTTTTTCGTCGCTTTTGCTCGCATTGCTACTCGTTTTTCTTTCCGCTGCGACCTTCGGCCAAGATCTTCCCAAAACGATCCGTGGCTACAAGGTCCACAACGAAATTCTTAAAGTTTCAGCTTCGAAGACCGCCGATCCGAATTCGCCAGTCTGGGTAGATCTTGGCGATCCATCGGTCGAAGATTTGTCCTTGACCGGCATCACGCTTTTGCTATCAGCTGACCTGCTCTCAAACAAACAGAGCGGAAAGGTCGATTTTCTGATGTTCCGTGACGTACAAATTAACGGCACCGGAGTTGAGGTCGAAGAATATACTAAGATGTTTGAGTTCAAGCGGACACGACTTGTTAGTCTCCCGGAACCGGCCCGAATATTCATCCCGACCACCGGAATAATGCAAGCAGCCTGGCGTGAGATGCGGGGCTCCCGCGAGATCTGGATCGTGAAAGGCAGGGTCTTCGTCTTCGGCAAGTTCAAAAAATTCGGAATGCATCACAAACGGGTCGTTCCGGT
>JBBSKW010000211.1:0-3298 GCA_038256005.1 Pyrinomonadales bacterium | reverse complement strand
CATTTGGCTGAAAGAGAGGCTGGAAATGCTGAAACAATAGTAAAAACACAGCTTGATGGTAGTTTGGCGGGTTTGACAGTTCTAGACATGGAACGTATCATTATCGCTTACGAGCCTGTTTGGGCGATTGGTACGGGTAAAACCGCCACGCCGGAACAGGCTCAAGAAATGCACGGTTACATTCGCGCAGTGATCGCAGATTCACACGGAGATGCGACCGGGAGCAACGTTAGAATTCTTTATGGCGGTTCGGTAAAGCCAGACAATATTGCAACATTGATGTCGCAACCGGACGTTGATGGAGCATTGGTCGGTGGAGCGAGCCTTGAAGCCGAAAGCTTTGCGCAGATAGTGAACTACAAATAGTTCGAGGTAGGATCTAGATTTGTTATACGTACTTTACGCATTATTTTTTGTCGCCTGCATCACTTTGATCGGGACGGTATTGCTGCAGCCCGGAAAGACCGATGCCGGGGCATTGTTCACAAGCAATGTTTCTAGTTCGGCTTTCGGACCGAGGGGCACCGCTTCGATCTTGTCGAAGATCACCATAATAGCAGCAAGCGTATTTATGGTTGCCGCATTTTTGATCTCGCTTCCAGCGTTGCAGGGTAATGTTTCGGTCCTTCAAAGCGTTGCCGAAGAACCCGCCGCACCGACGGTTGAAACAGCACCGGCAGCCGTAGATTCAAATTCTAACGCCGCACCCGCAGAAGCATCTAATTCGACCGCTCCGGCTACAAACACAGCTCCGGCATCCAATGCGGCAAGCAGCGAAGCTTCAGGTGTCGAAACGCCGGCGAACAATTGATCTTTTCAAACTTTGCTCAGGTGGCGTAATTGGTAGCCGCGCACGTTTGAGGGGCGTGTGGAGTAATCCGTGCGGGTTCGAGTCCCGCCCTGAGCACCATTTCAAGATAGACAGGCTTTTTCGGGCCTGTCTTTTTTATTTCCAGCAAATCTATTGAACAATCATCGTTCCGGTACCTTCATCCGTAAAGACCTCGGCAAGTAACCCATTTCGCACATTGCCGCCAATCACATGGGCCGAACCAACTTCGCGTGAAAGCAGCGAAATGAGGCTTTGTAGCTTGGGAATCATTCCGCCGGTCGCCTTTCCACTCTTAATCATCTTGATCGCGTCAAATGTGGCAAGACGATCGATCTTGGTCGATGGATCGTGTGGATCAAGGTAGATACCATTTACATCCGAGAGCAAGATCAGCTTTTCAGCTTTGAGCGAAACAGCGATCTCTGCGGCGATAGTGTCAGCGTTGATATTGAAAACCTTACCCTCGTCGTCTGCGCCGAGAGACGATATAACAGGCAAATAGTTACCCCCGAGAAGTAATTCGAGTAAGTGTGTGTCGACCTCAACGATGTCACCCACGTTTCCATAATCTACTGATTCAGTCTCGCCCGTTTCCTTGTTTAAGACATTTTTTGGTGGACGCCGTGCGGCCTTGATAACGCCACCGTCCACGCCGGAAAGTCCCACCGCGTCTATTCCGCGCCTGCGAAGTTCTGCAAGTATCTCTGTATTTATTTTTCCACGAAAGACCATCATTGCTAGATCCAACGTATCGTCATCGGTGACACGTCTGCCTTCGATCACCGTCTGGACGACACCGAGTTTCTGGGCGAGTTCTGTAAGTTGTTTACCGCCGCCGTGGATGACACACACTTTAATCCCGACCTGATGCAGCAACGCCAATTCCTCGGCAAGCGAGGCAAGGTTTTCCTTGTCCTCCGTTACCTTGCCGGAAAATTTCACGACAAATGTCTTTCCCTGAAATCGCTGAATGTACGGAAGAGCTTCGCGAAGAAGGTCCATTGTTTCGATATTCATTTTATGAGCTCCGCCATAATCGCTTTTTGAACGTGAAGCCTATTCTCCGCTTCATCTATCACGACCGAATTGGGTGAATCGATCACTTCGTCGGTAACGATCACGTTCCGTCTAACGGGTAAACAGTGCATGAAAAGCGCTTCGTTGGTTCGTTCCATTTTGGCTTCATCGACGATCCAGTTTTGTCGATGAATTGCACGTTCGCGGAGATCACCATTAGCATCACCGTAGAAGTGCTTACTTCCCCAGCTCTTAGCATAAACGACATCTACGCCCCGAAACGCCGTGTCCACATCGTTCGTGTATTCAATGGTCGAACCATTTTCGTCGGCATAAGTTTCTATTTCAGCCAGCAACGCATCGTCCAGTTCGTATCCTTTAGGGTGAGCAATACGAAGATCGTGGCCAAATTGAGCAGTTGCAAGTGCGAAGCTGTTCGGAACAGCCATCGGAAGCGGTTTCGGGTGCCAAGCCCATGTAAGTAAGACCTTTTTCTTTGCCGCTCCGCCTTGTTCGCGAATGGTCATCATATCGGCCATTGCCTGACATGGATGGTGCATTGCAGATTCGAGATTGATTATCGGAAGGCTCGCATACTCTTTGAACGCATTTAGGATAGGGTCGGTTCGTTCGATTTCCCAGTCCTTCAGCTCAGCGAAGGTTCTGACGCCGATCGCGGAAACATAGCGTTCGAGAACGCGGACGAACTCTTTCAAGTGTTCGGTCTTGTTGCCATCCATTATCACGCCTTCGCGATGCTCGAGCGTCCACGAAGTGTTCCCGGGTTCAAGGATGACCGCGTTCCCGCCGAGTTCGTAAATTCCGACCTGCATCGATGCACGCGTGCGGAGGCTTGGATTGAAGAACACTAGCGCGATGGATCTTCCCGCGAGCGGCTTTTCCCTAGAATTTCGTTCTGTCTTGAACCTCAATGCGTTCTCTATAAGACGATCAAGAGTTGCGCGGTCATGATCAGACGTCTTTAGAAAGTTATCCATTCAACACCTCCACGAGAAGATCTATCTCTTCCAGAGTTGTGCAAAGCGGTGCAAGAATTCGTAACACATTTGGATCGCTGGAAGTTCCGGTGATTATTTTGTTGGCGAGCAAGCGTTCATGAAACGGTTTGCATGGCCCATCAAATTCGACCCCGAGCAGACAACCCTTTCCGCGGACGCGAACGACGCTGGTTGTTTCCGAGAGTGCGTTTCGAAGGTGAGCCTCAACGGCTGCGGCATTAGCGATCATTCCGTCTTTCTCGATCGCTTGGAGCGTCGCCAACACCGCTGCCATGGCTATCATTCCACCGCCGAATGTGGTGCCGAGATCGTTCAACTTCAGCTTTAACGAAACGGCTTCCGCTACCAAACATGCGCCGACAGGGACACCGCTTCCCAGCGATTTGGCGAGCGTGACGATGTCCGGCACGACGCCGCGGGCAAGTTCGCT
>JBBSKW010000210.1:0-3410 GCA_038256005.1 Pyrinomonadales bacterium | reverse complement strand
TCAAGCGGACCGAGAACCGGCACGATTATGCCGTGCCGCCGCCGTCCGAGAACCTGCTGCCGCTGCTGAAAGACGCTGGTTATGACGTCGTGTGCATCGGCAAGATCGCGTCCATCTACGATTCGATGGGCGTGACCGAGGATCTCGCCGCGAAGAACAATCAGCAGACTATCGATCAGACGATAAAAGCTTTAAAGGCGGATTCCCGCGGGCTTATTTTCAGTAATCTCGTCGATTTTGACATGCTTTACGGCCATCGCCGCGATACCGAAGGCTACGCAAAGGCTCTCGAACACTTCGACAGCCATCTGCCGTCCATATTCGAGGCGATGCGCGATGATGACCTGCTCATTCTGACCGCCGATCACGGAAACGACCCGACATTTCCCGGCTCCGACCACACACGGGAGTATGTGCCGCTGCTCGTTTACGGTAAACAAGCAAAACCCGGCGTCGATCTTGGCACCCGCGGCTCGCTAGCCGACATCGGCCAATCCATCGCTGAAAACTTCGGAACCAAATTACCCGACGGCGAGAGTTTTTTAGTCTCACTTTCTCTAAACTAACGGAGCAGCATTTTGCGAAACGGCTGACAGCTATTAGTTTATAGTTGTCAGTTTTCAAATTCACGGGAATCTTTTCTAAACTATGTTTCGATCGAATCTCTTATTTCTTCTAATCATCGCCGCTCTTTTTTCGCCGGTCGTGTGTCAACTGCCGCAAGGTGAATCGCCGTCGCAATTGCGGCAGGTTATTGAGAATTACGATCAGGATCGCGGGGCGTTTGCCCGTTGGTTTACGGCGGAAACGTCAACCGTGAGACGTGAACGATTTCGCAAGCTTTATTCAGATCGAATGGCGGAGCTAGTGCAAATGGATTTCGCCCGTTTAGCGCATCAGGAGCAGGTGGATTACTTACTTTTTCAGAATCACTTGCGGCGCGAACTGCAGGAACTCGATCGCACCTCCGAACAGTTTACGGAAATGGCGGCGATCGTTCCTTTTGCACAGACGATCAGCGATCTCGAAGACCAGCGGCGTCGGCTAGAAACCATAAATGTTGAAAAGACGGCGGCTTTGCTCGATTCGCTGGCAAGAAAGATCGTCGAGACTCAAAAGAGTTTCGAAGGCTCATCCGGAGCGAAGCCGAAGCGGACCGTGGCCTATCGTGCCGTGCGAACGCTCGGTTCCCTGCGAACGACGCTCAGGAATTGGTACAACTTTCACAACGCGTACGACCCTCAATTCTCCTGGTGGAACAAAAAGCCATACGAGGCTGCAGACGACGCGATCGCGAAATACACAGCTTTCGTGTCAAACAAGCTCGTCGGCATCGCTCCAGACGACCGAACGACGATCATCGGCGACCCGATCGGCCGCGACGCTTTGATCAACGAACTCGGGTTCGAAATGATCCCGTACACGCCTGAGGAACTTGTCGAGATCGCGAATAAAGAGTTCGAATGGTGCGTTGCGGAGCTGAAGAAGGCCTCACGTGAAATGGGCTTTGGCGACGATTATATGAAGGCGATCGAAGCCGTTAAGCAGAAATACGTCGAGCCTGGGAAGCAGCCGGAGTTGATCCGCGATTTCGCGATAGAAGCGATTGATTATGTAAAGAAAAACAACCTCGTCACCGTGCCCAAAGAGATGGAAGAAACGTGGCGTATGGAGATGATGTCACCCGAAAGGCAGCTAATCGCACCGTTCTTTCTCGGCGGAGAAACGATCCTCGTTGCGTACCCGACCGACACGATGACTCATGAGCAAAAGATGATGTCGCTTCGCGGCAACAATCCGCATTTTGCTCGCGCTGTTACGCATCACGAATTAATTCCCGGCCATCATATGCAGCAGTTCATGAACCGGCGGCATAGGACATATCGTTCGCCATTTCGAACACCATTTTGGGGCGAAGGCTGGGCACTTTATTGGGAGTTTATTTTGTGGGACCGCGGGTTTGTGAAAACGCCGGAAGACAAGATCGGAGCGCTGTTTTGGCGTTCGCACCGTGCCGCCCGGATCATCTTTTCGCTGAACTTTCATCTCGGCAAGTGGACGCCGGAACAATGCGTCGATCTACTCGTAAACAAGGTCGGACACGAACGCGAAAACGCGCTTGCCGAAGTACGCCGATCGTTTTCCGGAGACTATGGGCCGCTTTATCAAATGGCGTATATGATGGGCGGACTACAGTTTTATCAGCTTCATCGCGATCTGGTCGGCACGAAGAAAATGACCGACCGAGATTTTCACGATGCGATCTTGAAGGAAGGTTCGATACCGGTCGAAATGGTCCGGGCGATCCTGTCGAAACAAAAGATCACGCGTGATCAAAAGCCGAGTTGGAAATTTTACGACCTAAGCAAACGCTAAAGATAGACATGACCAATAAGCGCATTTTATACGCCATTCTTGCGGTGCTATTTGCGTTTACGGCGACTGTGTTCTATTCACATTTGGGCGAGCTGCCAAGACGCATTAACGAACGATCATATGATTACCGAGTTCCGTTCGTTTCGAACGAAACGATCGTCTACGCCGCTCCTGAAGCAGAGCAAGCAGGTCTACAAATTAACGATCGGCTCGTCTCGATCAACGGTCGATCCGTCGATTCAGAAGGAGCCTTCAACGAAGAACTCGAAAACGCCCGTAACTTTGGCGGTGCAATTAACTTAAGTGTTCGGCGAGGTGACGAACCCGATACAAGAGCTTTGACAATTCCCACATTCAGGGTCGACCGTAATATCGGTTACTACTTTCGTCTTGTTGCCAGCTATATCTACACTTACGCATTTCCGCTCCTTTGCGTACTGCTTGGATTTTGGGTTGTGCTAGTTCGCCCATTGGACTATCTCGCGTGGCTCCTGCTTTTCTTATTGCTTGGAATTTCTACGATCGGGCTCGAAGGTTTCAATCAGTCGCAGATCCTCGGTTCCTACAAGACCGTTTTTGCGAGTTCGTGGGCCCTATCGATGTTTTTGTTCGGTGTTTATTTCCCGGAACGCTTTATTTTCGATCGCAAACTGCCTTGGCTCAAATGGATTCTCATCGTTCCTCTTTCATATCAGATCTTAATGATGTTGAGTGGGCAGTTGAAAATGTATACGGGTCTCGGCCTGCTTGATTTTCTGGCACCGGTCAATCGGGTTGTCATGCCGGTTTTCGTTATCGTCAATATGTTGGCGATCGGACTGTTTTTTGCTTGTCTTGGTTGGAAGAGTGGCACCCTTGAAAATCCCGATGCTCGCCGTCGCTTGCGCCTGATGGTCTGGGGAACGTCGATAGCTGTCTTGCCATTCTTTTCGTTGGTTCTATACAAGGTCATCTCCGAGGCCCGCGGCTCCTTTTACGATATCGCTCCAGGTTGGTATGCATTTTTGGCCCTTTCCCTGATGCTGTTATTTCCG
>JBBSKW010000209.1:0-3510 GCA_038256005.1 Pyrinomonadales bacterium | reverse complement strand
CACTATTCGGCTTGCGGCTGGGTCGACCTCATTGCGGCCGCGTGCGACCCGAACCGAACAATGCGCTTCCGCCAAAACCTTTTGCGAAATGCTGCCGAGGAAGATCCGCTCGAGCGCGTTCATACCTTGCGACCCGACGACTACCAGATCGGAAGAGATCTCATCAGCTTTTGCAACGATCTCCCAGCCGGGGGAACCATACGTTGCTCGAGCTGAAACTGTCCATCCAGGAAAATTTGTCCGCAGACGCTCAGCGCCTTTGTTTGCCAGAGCCTCTGCGTCGGCAACGGCTTGTGCCCCGGCTTTCCATCCCGCGAAAGGTTGCGGATCCGTCTGTAAGCTTTTCGAATGATCGCTTACCGACATTCCCTCAGGCGGCGGCGGCAACCAAGCCTCGGCGATCGAAATAACGACCGCTTCTGCATCTGCAGGTAGCCCAGCGGCTTGCAGATCGTCAAAAGCCGCATCCGAGCAAGCTGAGCCATCATGACCGATCAAGATCTTCATATTTTTTGGGACCTCCGCTAGCCTGAGCGTTAATTAGATTATACCTGCTTTCGATATTTTTAGAGTGAGGACAAGCACGGTCATCACAGTATTTATCGTGATCATCGAAATCGAGTGCAGCGTGGTCGCGATGTTGTAATCCTGCATCGAAAAAAGAGCCAAGATGTGACGTACAATAAATGCACCGACTCCCGCTCCCTCTGCGATATTGGCAAATAGCACGATTTCCGAAACGACCGTCCATACAGACCAGTGTAGGCGTGCAGCTGAAGCCGCCCTTCAGCAGATCGAGCACGTAGGGAACATTTCCGCGATCGCGAGCAATGCCGTAGCAATCGGAAATGTTTCCTTCCCGTACATCGATGTTTCAGAATCTCAAGAAGATCTTACTTAGATTTCTTTGTATGTAAATACGAATCCTTGATCACTTTTTCGAGGACCTTCTCATCCACGTCCGAAAGCCGTTTGATGTAGAGGCAGGCTTTGCTCGAAGTGTGCTTACCGAGTTTTGAGAGCAGTTCGGGTTGCTTCGGCGAATCGCATATAACGTACAGCGTCATGTTCGCCTTCCGCGGGCTAAACGCTGCGAGCATCCAGTCAAACTCGCGGCCGGTCTCGTATTTCAATACTCTATAGCCAAATCCGACTATCGCCGGTCCCCACATCCTCGGCTCTTCGCCCGTCACCCGCATGTACATCTCAAGCACGCGAAACGCATCCGTCCGGCGCTCGTCATTTTCTACCGAGTTCAGGAATTCTTCAACACTCGCTTCGGTTTCTTGTGTTTTCAATTCTGCTTTTGCCATACCGTTGATCTCCCGATTGCCCAGGATTCTAAACCAGAAACGCCTGGGTCGACAACGTTACTCGATGAAAACTTGACAACATACCGCGGAATTCCTAATCTTTATGTTCGCCTTGCATTGAGGCGTGCCATATTCCGCAGTAGCTCAATGGCAGAGCATTCGGCTGTTAACCGAAGGGTTGTAAGTTCGAGTCTTACCTGCGGAGCCAATTTAATCAACAAGTTACGGGCACCAAACAGGTGCCCGTTTTGCGTTTGTGACATGGATTGTGTCATAACTTTGGTGTCACAATCTTTTGTGCCACAGAAACGGTGATTTTGACACGATCTTGAGAACTGTAGAAGTAAGGAAAGCGAAAGGGCTGCGTGTCGACAATACCTAGCAATTGAGATGTGTTAGAGAGGCCGCGAGTGCTCGCTGAAAGAACAACCCCTATCTCAGAATGACTTACGACGTTGGGCAAGAAATTGAGATACCTTTTCTAGCTGATCGGATTGGGATCGATTCGAACGAATACGTTATCGACGAGATTCATCAGGGAGGAATGGGGATTTGCCTCAAGGTGCGAAATGTTGGCACTGGCACTTACTACGCCCTAAAGACCGTTCAGAGGGCTTTCTTTGAGGACAACGACATATGGCAGATGTTTCTTGAAGAAATGAAGACGTGGATCAATGTATCTGCGTGTGACGGTGTTGCCGAGGCTCTTTGTCTCACTCGAGTAAATGAGGTGCCTTTTGTTTGTGCTCGTTGGATGGATGGGGGTGAACTCCGTGCAAGCGCCGAGTTCATTACAACTCATGGGTTTTATGTTACTGCTTTGAGAATTGCGCGAACGATGGAATGGGTCCATCAAAATCATGATCTGATTCACCGCGACCTAAAACCTGAAAACGTTCTGCTAGATTCCGATGGCCGTGCGTACGTAACCGATTGGGGGCTTTCAAGACCGATTGCAAAAGCCGATTCGCGCCAATCAACGGACTCCGCACGACCTAGGATCAACCTGACCGAAGCAGGGCAGTTCAAAGGCACAATTAGCTACGCATCGCCTGAACAAATTCTTGGACAATCGGATATTGACCAAAGGACAGACATTTATAGTTTTGGTTGCATTTTGTATTTCTTGGAGACAGGCAGGCCGCCGTTCACGGGTGGCGACGCTGAGACTATTGCGGCGAAGCATCTATTTGACGAAGTTCCTTCGCTCGCCGGAATTAGTAGGTTTGCTGCGGATCAACTCATCTATCGATGCCTAGCAAAAGATAGGAATCGCCGCTTTCCCGATTGGAACGAGGTCGCACTATCACTGGCTAAAGCAGCCTCGTTAGCCGGGATTCAGTTGGAGAGTTACTCGCCGACGCTTCGATATTCGATTCCAAGAATTGGACAAGATGAGTTCACGGAAAAGATTCGAAAGGGCGAGCTGAGCCATATTCAAGGCGATCACGGCATAGGTGTTTTCGAAGAGGAAGACGTAATGCCGTTCCTTAAGGAAGCGGAAGTATTGTCTAACCTCGGCGAATGGCAGAAGGCCTCGGACATTTATGCACGATTCTTCCTTCGTGACATCATTTCAGAGTTTCCGGATCTACCCTTCCATCAGATGTTGGTTGTGAACTACGGAAACTGTCTTATCCAATTGGGCAAGTCGACGGAAGCTATCTCCGTTTTCTCAGCAATCGCGAATGCCCCACTCAAGCCTGCCACATACTTTGTAAACCTTTCCCTTGCCTACCTTCATGAGCAGAAGCCTGGACTGGCTGAACGAACGGCTCGTTCTGGTCTAGCGTTGTACCCGAATGATAGTGACATTCTGGGCAACCTGACTATTTCACTGACTAACCAGAATAAGTTCGATGAAGCCTTAGCGTTTGCGACCAAACGACTAGAGATTTCGCGTGATGTGCATTGCCTTGAGGAGTTAGCCGTTATTCACCGCTCGATTGCGCAGAATCTTAATGAGAACAATCTTCCGCGTTCGCTGCAGCATCTAAAAATTGCTTTCGACTTGTTAGTTGAAGCTAAAGACCAGAATCCTCGATTTCCGACGGCTCGTCTATCGCTAGGTAAAACGCTGTTCGATTTGCATCGATATAGCGACGCCATTGACGAGGTTCTTGAGCTCATCAAGAACACGGCACTTCACCAATCGGTTCAAGAACTAGCTGTCGTCCTACTTGCTAAGTGTTTGGAT
>JBBSKW010000208.1:0-3602 GCA_038256005.1 Pyrinomonadales bacterium | reverse complement strand
CCGGCCGGAAGGAAAAACCCACCAAGAGCCGCCATTACCGGAAGCAATGCGTTGCGGACGTTGGAAAGCTCGCCGCTGATCAGTTCACGCTTAAGCTCAAGCCCGACCATCAGAAAAAAGATCGCCATCAACCCGTCGTTGATCCAGTATTCGAGCGTAAGCGGGCCGATATACGTCAGCCACATCGCCTTATACTCCGGCCCAATGAACGAATTGGCGATGAGCATCGAAACGACCGTGCAGATGATCAGAACAATGCCGCCTGATTTTTCAGATTCAAAGAAACTCTTGAAACTATTGGAAAGTTTGCGCTCGATCGCCATAAGAATAATTAGTTCCCGAACTCTGCACTGCTTGAAAGAACGAAGTAAATTTGAAAGTTTGGAACACCGATTATACCTCGTCGGCCGTTCGCGGACAAAAAGTGGAATTCGAAAGAAATTCTGTAACCACAGATGGACACAGATAAACACGGATAAGAGTTTTTGATCTATCTGAGTTCATCTGTGTTTATCTGTGGTTAGTTTTGCCTTTGTCCGTGCGGGCTTCTGGAAATAGGTGGTATAAGATATCCGTATGACTTTGCGGGTTGATTGGATGAGCGGGATCGGGACGGCGATGGTTACGCCGTTTCGGAAAGATGGTTCGGTGGACGAGGAATGTTTTCGTCGTTTGGCGGAGCGGCAGATAAAGGGCGGCGTAAATATATTGGTGCCGTGCGGGACGACCGGCGAATCGGTCACGATGTCGGAAGCCGAGCGGCTAAATGTAATAAAGCTGACGGTCGAGACGGCACATAAACGAGGCGCAAAGGTAATTGCGGGAACCGGCAGCAATTCGACCGCGGTAACGATCGATTTCACACGCAAAGCCCGCGAGACCGGAGCCGATGCGGCGCTGATAGTCGCGCCGTTTTATAACAAGCCGACTCAGGCAGGTTTGTTCGCACATTATTCCGAGATCGCAAAAAGCGTGAAAGGCTTTCCGATAATGCTTTATAACGTACCTTCGCGGACGGCTTCGAATATCTCGGCGGAAACTACTCTGAAACTTGCCGAAGCCCACGATAACATCGTCGCGACAAAAGAGGCTTCGGGAAACTTTTCGCAGGTGATGGAAATAATCGCCGGCCGCCCGAAAGGATTCAAGGTTTTCTCAGGCGATGACGCGACCGCTCTGCCTTTTATATCCTTAGGCGGCGACGGTCTGGTCTCGGTAGTCTCAAACGAATTACCTAAAGAAGCCGCAAAGATGATCGAACACGCCCTTAACGGCTCGTTCCATTTCGCACGCAAGATACATTACAAAATACTCCCGCTAATGGAGGCGAACTTCATCGAATCGTCGCCCGCTCCGTGTAAGTTTGTGATGGCCCAGATGGGATTGTTAGAAGAGAATTTACGGTTGCCGCTCGTGCCGGTGACGAAGGAAACGCAGGGAAAGTTGAAGGCTGCGATGACGGCATCGGGGATTAAATAACAGCGGACTCACGCGGATTAGCACGGATTATTTTAAGGCAGGCAATTTATGAAACGATCGGTTCTGGTTGGTGTTTGGATTATTTTGGCGTTTGTTTGTTCGTCGCAGGCGCAGACGGTCACGGCGGAAGATAAGAAAGCGGCAGGCGAGGTTTTGGCGACGATCGCCAAGTGGGCAGATGCCGTCCGCGATCGAAATACCAGATCACTTGACCAGATCTTTGCCGACGACATTGTGATCACATCTTTTGACGGTTCGGTTCGCGGAAAAAAGGAAGAGATGGAAGTGTTAAAGCCGAATCCTGCGATCCGCACGGAATCTGTAACGAACGAGGATGTCGGTTTGAAGATATTCGGTGATGTCGCGGTAGTTACGGCGCTAACGAAGCTCAATTTTATCGTGCAAGATAAGCCGCAGCCATTCGCAATGCGATATACAGCCGTTTTTGTAAAGCGTGAGGGAAGATGGCAGATCGTCGCTTTGCAATCAGGACGGGTTTCGAAATAGGACCGTTATATAATGAAAATATTAACCGCGATCACGCTTCTTCTCGTTGTATTTATGTCAATCGAAGCTCAACAGAAACCGAGAGCACGCGAACTGGGAATTCCCTTTGACGGGAATCCGGGTAAGTTCAATGCGATCACCGATGTGAAAGGTCTGGAGGTCGGATATACGACATTGATCTCCGGCGAAGGGAAGAATGCTGTCCGCACAGGAGTTACGGCGGTACTACCGCAGGGAAAAGATAAGGCGTCGGCACTTTTCGGCGGTTGGTTTACATTGAACGGCAACGGGGAAATGACGGGAACTACGTGGCTTGAGGAATCCGGAGCGTTCGGCGGGCCGGTAATGATAACGAACACGCACAGCGTCGGGATCGTGCGAGATGCGGTTATCGAATGGGGAACAAAACGCAGCCAGCGGAAAGGTTACTCGGGCGATTACAGTCTGCCGGTCGTGGCGGAAACCTGGGACGGCATTCTAAATGATATCAACGGTTTTCATGTAAAGAAAGAACACGTCTTTGCCGCATTGGATAGTGCGAAAAATGGCCCGATCGCCGAGGGAAATGTTGGCGGCGGAACCGGAATGATGGCTCATCAGTTCAAAGCCGGAACCGGAACTTCATCCAGAATGCTTACTGTTGAGCAAGGCGGTTACACGGTCGGAATATTGGTCCAAGCAAATTATGGTTACAGGCGGCTGCTGAAAATTGCAGGCGTTCCTGTCGGACGGGAGATCACAGACCTAGTGCCTTCTGAGGGCAAGAAAGATGAAGATAGCGGCTCTATAATAGTAAT
Source organism: Pyrinomonadales bacterium (assembly GCA_038256005.1). Classification (GTDB taxonomy): domain Bacteria; phylum Acidobacteriota; class Blastocatellia; order Pyrinomonadales; family Pyrinomonadaceae; genus OLB17. The sequence continues at coordinate 819 of JBBSKW010000208.1, read as the reverse complement.
TGTCGCGACTGACGCACCCCTTCTTCCGCATCAATTAAAGCGGATCGTAAGGCGCGTTTCGCTCGGGATCGGGTTGATGGGCGGAACGGGCGGAAATTCTTCGGGCGATTTATTTCTGGCGTTTTCCACGGCGAATTCAGAAGCGGCATCAAAGGAAAGTGGCATCGCAGAAGCCGTGTTTCTTCCGAACGAACGGATAAATCCTTTGTTTGAAGCAACGATCCAAGCGACGGAAGAAGCAATTGTAAATGCATTGATAGCCGCGGAAACAATGACCGGAAAAGACGGCAATACGGCTATGCGATCCCGCATGATCGGTTGAAAACGGCACTCAAAAAATACAACCGGCTCAACGAACCTAAGAACTAAATGAGCTTAAAAGAAAAGATCGAAGCGTTGTTTGCCAAGACGGAGTTCCATTCGGCGGACACGGAAGTGTTTGAAGAGTTCAAAGCGGCTTTGCGGCGCGGCGAGATACGTTCGGCGGAGAAATGTGCCAACGGTACTTGGCGGGCGAATGCTTGGGTGAAGCAGGGTATTTTGCTCGGGTTTCGGATGGGCAAGATGGTCGAGATGTCGCAGCCGACCGAGACATTGCAGTTTTTCGATAAAGATACTTTTCCGCTGAGGCCGATGACGCTCGACGACAAGGTTCGGATCGTGATGGGCGGTTCGGCGATACGCGACGGCTGTTATGTTGCTCCCGGTGTGGTTGTTGTTCCTCCGGCTTATATTAATGTTGGGGCGTATGTTGACGAAAGAACGATGGTCGATTCGCATGCGTTGGTTGGAAGCTGCGCACAGATAGGCAAACGCGTT
>JBBSKW010000207.1:0-3684 GCA_038256005.1 Pyrinomonadales bacterium | reverse complement strand
AGTTAAGGGACCGAAAGGAACTCTTTTAACCCCTGTTCCAACCGGCGTCGCCTTCAAAATGGAAGATGGCACTTTGGTCGCCGAACGGAACGACGATAGTTTTAAGGCTTTTCACGGACTTGCGCGGGCATTAGCAAACAGTGCGGTCGTCGGTGTGACCGAAGGCTTCGAACGAAAGATGGATGTCGTCGGCGTTGGATACAAGGCTGATGTCCAGGGTCGAAAGATCGTTTTCGCTCTCGGTTATTCACATCCGATTGAATACGCTCTACCCGATGGAATTGAAGCTAAGGCCGAGCGTGTTAATTCGAAGACCTCAATCAACCAGTATCAGTTGACTATCACGCTTACAGGAATCGATAAACAGAAACTTGGTCAGGTTGCGGCGGAATTGAACCGTCTGCGTAAACCGGATGCGTATAAAGGTAAGGGAATTCGGTACTCCGATAAGACATACAAATTGAAGCCTGGTAAGACGGGTAAATAGTTTCAGAGTTTCGAAATTTTAGAGTTACAGGATTTTTCCTGGAAAATCTTTCGAAATGTACTGATAACTTGAGGAAGTTATGGCACAGAAGAGCAGAGCAGACATTCGACGCGGTGTTCACAGTCGGATCCGAAAGAAAGTGCGTGGAAGCGCAGAAAGGCCGAGGCTGGCGGTTTACCGTAGTTTGAGCCACATCTACGTTCAGATCATCGATGATGAAAGCGGTAAAACGCTGGCTACGGCATCGACTACTGAGAAAGATTTTGCTGGTTCGACCGGCGGCAACATTGAGGCCGCGAAACAGGTTGGAACCACGATTGCGGAACGAGCGGTTGCAGCGGGAATTTCAAGCGTCGTCTTTGATCGCGGCGGTTATGTTTACCATGGCCGCGTTAAGGCATTGATCGATGCGACCCGGGAAGCCGGTTTGAACAAGAACGAGACCTCGGCAGAAACCGAAAGCGAAGTAAAAAACGATGAAGAGTAATCAGAGAATAGCTCCTGGCGGGCTTATCCTTAAAGACCAACTGATCCACATCAACCGTGTAACAAAGGTTGTTAAGGGCGGTAAGAACATGTCATTCGCGGCTCTTGTCGTCGTCGGCGACGAAGCGGGACACGTTGGTTTTGGAACGGGAAAGGCAAAGGAAGTTCCGAATGCGATCAAGAAGGCGGTCGAGGCAGCAAAGAACAGCCTAATACGTGTTCCGCTTATCGATGGAACGCTTCCGCATGAACTGATCGGTGAATATGGTGCCGGCCGCGTGCTCTTGAAACCGGCAGCCGAAGGTACAGGCGTTATCGCCGGGGGTGCGGTTCGATTAGTGCTTCAAGCTCTCGGTGTGCACAACGTTCGTACAAAGATCCTTGGGTCTAGCAATGCACACAACGTGGTGCGGGCGACATTCAATGGTTTGATGCGAATGAAAGATCCGCTTGAGGTCGCAAGACTTCGCGGCAAACAAGTGGAAGAGTTGATGTAGTTACAGAAGTTATAGAAGCTATGGAGTTAAGGAATTACTAAACTCTGTAACTTTCTGAAAACTGTGTAACTCTGGAACTAGAAAGATCATGGCAAAGAAATCAGAAACACCAACGGACGGAACGATCACGATACAGTATTATCGCAGCTCGATCGGTTACGCGAAGAAACAGAAGGATATCGTGAGAGCCCTCGGAATAACGAAGCTTAATCAGAAAGTCACACGACCTGACAATCCTTCAATGCGCGGCATAGTCGCTAAGATCCCGCATCTTTTGAGGATCGTGGAATAATATCGAATGGTGAATTCACTATTCACAATTCAACATACATAATTACTATTATGGCTTTATCATTAAACAACTTACATCCGGCTCCCGGTTCCACGCATAAAAAGAAACGTGTCGGACGCGGTCCTGGTTCCGGGCTCGGCAAAACGTCGGGCCGTGGACATAAGGGTCAGAAATCGCGATCTGGATATTCGAGTAAGATAGGATTCGAAGGCGGTCAGATGCCTTTGCAGCGTCGTCTTCCAAAACGAGGATTCACGAATATTTTCAAGAAGCAGTGGATCGAGATCAGCCTTGCAAAGTTAGAAGCACATTTCAAGGATGGTGATGAGGTGACTCCGGATATACTTCACGAGCTTGGCCTGATCAAGAAGGCGAAACACGATCTGGTCATTCTTGGAAATGGTGACATCACAAAGTCTTTGAAGATCTCGGCACACCGTTTCACAAAGACCGCGAAAGACAAGATCGAAAGAGCCGGCGGCGCTGCAACAGAGATCATTAAGTATCAGACAGCTGAAGCGTAATTAAAATGCGGATTGTTGAGTTAGGAGTGCGGATCAGGTAAATGGATCCAATTTCGATACTTAGCATTCCGCAATCCGCATTATAAGGAATTATATGGAGAAGTTTCTCGCCGCTATTCAGAATATGTTCAGCATCCCGGAGCTGAGAAAGCGTATCCTCTTTACGCTCGGGTTGCTTGCTGTTTATCGTCTTGGTGCTCACGTAACCGCCCCCGGTATCAACAAGGCTCAGCTTGAAAGAGTTTGGGGCGAGGTTGCCGGAACGCTGCTTGGTGTACTTGATCTATTTTCCGGCGGTAACTTTCAGACCATTTCCGTTTTTGCGCTCGGTGTGATGCCGTATATTACGGCATCGATCATCATGCAGTTGATGCCCGTGCTTTCGCCTGCGGTTAAAAAGATCCAGGAAGAAGGCGAGGTTGGGCGTCAAAAGCTCAATCAATATACCCGTTATTTAACAGTAGCTCTTTGTTTGGTTCAAACATTTTTCGTTGCGACCTGGCTAAGCCGAAACGGTATCATCGATTCGTCGTGGACGGCTACCTTGATGATCGTAGTGACACTTACGACTGGAACGGTCTTCGTAATGTGGCTGGGCGAGCAGATCACCGAACGGGGTGTTGGTAACGGCATATCGCTGTTAATCTTCGCGGGTATAGTTATTGGGTTGCCGAATGCTGTCGTTCAGGTCTCAGAAAGAGTTCAGGGTCAAGACCCGCTGCAGACTCTGGGTGTTATCTTCCTGCTCATTGTGATGATCGCGTTGATCGCTTTGATCGTTTATGTTGAGTCGGCTCGGCGAAAGATCGCCATCAGTTATGCAAGCCGACGGATCGGTACGCAGACGTTTCGTGGACAGGAGACAAGTCTACCGCTAAAGATCAACATGGGCGGCGTTATCCCGGTTATCTTTGCGTCGTCGGTCTTGGCAATGCCGCCGACATTACTTTCGGCCTTCCCCGCGGACCCGGCCGATCCGACGTCAACTTGGTCGAGGGTACATGCCTTTTTTCAACAGTTCCACGGTGGCGACCCGTATTACGAACTCATATTTATTTCGCTGATCGTCCTGTTTACGTTCTTCTACATCACGATCGTGTTCAACACGGACGAGGTGGCAGACAATCTTCGGAAGCACGGCGGCTTCATTGCGGGCATTCGGCCAGGTGCTCCGACCGCCGAATATCTAAACGGTATTCTGACGCGATTGACCACCGTCGGGGCGATCTACCTTGCGTTCATTGCTTTCGCTCCACAGGTGCTATTAAGTGGATTTCGCGTAGGACGGCTACCTTTCATCGGTGACAGTCTGGATGCGTTCTTTACTTCGACGCCCGGTCTGAGTTGGATACCGACGGGTCTCGGGTATCAGTTCTTCTTTGGAGGAACTTCTTTGCT
>JBBSKW010000206.1:0-3690 GCA_038256005.1 Pyrinomonadales bacterium | reverse complement strand
CAAAGTTCTGTCCCGAGTGCGGAACTAAGACCGAGCCTTCGGAATAGGCAACGGATTTTATCCTAAACAAATGGGCGGGAACGTGTTTCTCGTCCTTTTGTTTTGAAGACCGACAATATCGTATTAACATTCAGACACTGGAGAAACCTATGCCTATCAGCCCTGAACTTTTGGAGATCCTGCGATGCCCGAAATGTAAATCGGAAGTGAAGATCAACGACAAACAATCGAGCTTGACCTGCCAGAACTCTGAATGCCGGCTTGTCTATCCAATTAAAGACGAGATACCTGTTATGTTAGTAGACGAAGCGACCGTTGCCCCCGCCTAGGCAGATGCTTATCGACTGGAATACCGTCGAACGCGTGCTTGTCATTCGCTTGCGTTCGATTGGCGATACCGTGCTCGCCACGCCGTCGCTCATCGCTCTTCGCCGGTTCCTTCCGCACGCTCAAATAGATATTTTACTGGAAGACTGGGTCGCGCCGCTGCTTGATGGATTTCAAACGGTCGATAATGTGATCACTGTGGGAAAGGGAGCATCTCATCGTTTCGCGATAGCGCGGCGGCTGCGCCAGAATCGGTATGACGTAGTTTTCAATCTACACGGCGGAACGACGTCGACGTTCTTTACGCGGGCGACCGGTGCCCGGCACACCGTTGGCAATGCCAACTATCAATATTCGTTTCTTTACAGCCACCGCATTTCGTCGTCGGCCGATTTCTGGAAACGCGAGAATACCCATTCCGCCGAGCAGCAGATGGCCCTTCTCGGATTCTCCGGAGTTCCCGTTAGCGAAGATATCAAAACGAAGCTCGATCTCCTTCCATCAGCCGTAGCTTCGGTTTATGAAAGACTAACGAACGAGCTCGGCACCGGCGCTCCTGTTTTTGCTTTGATCCACCCGGCCGCCGCCTTTGCAACAAAGCAGTGGGCAACCGAGAACTTTGCCGCGGTCGCCGAGCATCTTGCCGCTAAGGGAATACCAGTGATAGCGATCGCGGCGAAAGCCGAAAACCATATCCTCGAAAATCTCCAATATCTATCGAGCGTTCCCGTTATCACTTTCAACGATCTGACACTGCCCGAGATCACGGCGCTGGCGTCAAAGGCAAAGCTATTAGTCGGGAACGATTCGGGGATCGCACATATTGCCGCGGCCGTTGATACGCCTGCGGTGGTCATCTTCGGTTCGTCGAATCGAGAACATTGGCGGCCGTGGACCAATGCTCCCAACGAGATCGTTTACGAGGATTTCGAATGCCAACCGTGTGCCGGTTACGAATGCAAAGTATTTGGCGAACCTCGATGCATTCTCACCGTTCGGCCGGGAAGCGTTCTCGCTGCGATCGATCGTGTGATCTTGCCTCGAAGATGAAATTTTCCACTCTAACCTCACGATGCTGTTATAATACATCTATCCAAATCGGAATTTAACATCGTGGACAGAAAGCTTCCCATTTTATTGATGTTACTGGTTTGCCTGTGCGTTTCGCGGGGCGAAGGAATGCATATTTTCCCGTTCGCCGAAGCAGCGAGTGAGGATGCATCTTCGGCGCGAAGCTCAAAAGTGCCGTCCACATTCTACGCATTTTCGATCATTCCTCAGCAGGGCTTCCCCGGCAAACTTGCATCGAAAGACCCACGTTCCGGCGGCCCAAACCCGATCCACTGCACAAGCCGCGTAACTGTCAAACTTATTTGGCGCGCGGAAGTGCCCGCTCTTTTCAATGAGTGTATTCCTCTCGGCAACGCCTCCAAATTCCTTCTTACGTCTTCTTCCGATCGTTCGCCACCTGCTTTCAGGTGATTGCCGATCAGAATGCTTAGGGCCGGCACCGCTTTGCGGCCGCGTCATGGCCTGCACCCATTTCCCACTAACGACCCAGGAAGGAAGAATAGATGGAATCTTATACAGAAGACGGAATTCATAACACGATCAATCCAAATCACCCGGATCACTTGCAGGATCCTATCATGCGATATGTTCGAAAGGACTTTCCGCGTCTCAACGAGACCCTTACGGTCGAAGGCGCATTGCGGATAATCCGACTCAAGGGCGTCGGCGAACGCATCATCTACTTTTATGTGGTCGACGAAGATGAAAAGCTGACCGGCATACTTGCAACCCGAGCTTTGCTAACTGCAATGCCGTCTGTGAAGCTCCGCGAACTGATGTCCACGAACATAATTTCGATCCCGCACACAGCGACCGTGTTGGATGCATGCGAAATGTTCTTGCACCATAAGCTGCTTGCTTTTCCCGTTTTGGACGACGATGGCCGCATCAGCGGAGTCGTCGACGCAGGTTTGTTTACCGAGGAAACGATGAACTTTGCGGAACGAAAGCACGTCGACGACGTCTTTCAAATCATCGGATTCGGCATCTCACAGATCAAGGGAAAATCGCCCTTTGGCATCTTTCGGTTCAGGTTCCCATGGCTTTTAGCGACAATGGCCAGTGGAACGGTATGCGCCATGCTGACCGGACTGTACGAAACAACCCTAGCAGAAACCATCGTATTGGCATTTTTCATAACGCTTGTTCTCGCGCTTGGGGAAAGCGTCAGTATCCAGTCGATGACGGTCACTCTTCAAAATCTTCACTTTGGAACACCGAGTTTAACGGGCTATCTTGAATGGCTACGGCGCGAGGGTGCGGCAACGCTCCTGCTCGGGCTGGCGTGCGGAACCGCCGTCGGCCTCATAGCTCTTGTTTGGCGCGGCGTACCCGAAGCAGCATTGGTGATCGGCCTTAGCATAGTTGCCTCTGTCACTGCTGCCGGAATCATCGGGATGAGTATACCGACGCTCCTTCATGCAATTCACGAAGACTCAAAGATAGCGGCGGGTCCACTGACATTAGCAACGACCGACATTCTGACGCTAGTTTTCTATTTCAACATCGCGGCCATTTTTTTGTAAAGATAAACGGGCGAGACAGGAGTCCTCGCCCGCAATGTTGCTGATCCAAAAGCTATCGCCGATTTGCATTGACGTTCGAATTAGATCGATTACTATCGGTCATTCCGTTCGTCATTGAATCGTTTGCCTGAACCGTCAGCTGATTTCTGACGCTTTTCTGTCCCTCGATCCCTCTAGCTACTTTTTCGGCTTCAGCTTTTTGAGCCGCCGAGCCAACTGTGCCTCGAAGCGTTATCACGTTATTTTCAACGTCGACGTTGATAGTTGATTCGCGAAGATCATCGGTAGTCATAAGAGCTGCCCGGGTCTTGAACCAGATCCAGCTGTCATCAGCACCTTGACCGATCGTGCTCGAGCCGCGTTCGCGTTCATAATCGGCGCGATTTCGGTCATATTCTTCACGACTTACATTCGAATTCCAGTCAACGGACCTCGTATTTGCCATATTTGAATTCTCATTGACCAAAATTCCGGTGTTTGCGTTCAAATTTGCACGATTTACGTTCACATTCGTGTTCGTAGCGGTTTCACATCCGATCGATACTACGCCGACCGCTAGAGAGAGTAGTGTTGCTTGTATCTTCATAATTTTCCTCGTTTCTAAAAAATCCCACGAGTGTACTTGTTCGGTACACTCACTCCTGTTTCTAATAACCAAGGTGGTATAAGTGCAAAGCCCGTTCCACAGAGTGAATGCATGCGATAAATTGACACTAATGCCGGAAAACCCTATTATTTATAGTTTCGACTCTTGTAGCCGAAGTGT
>JBBSKW010000205.1:0-3893 GCA_038256005.1 Pyrinomonadales bacterium | reverse complement strand
TGGTCTATTGCCAAACTCTTACTCCGTGTTTTACAATGTTTAATACACGGAAACCTTCGTGTTCCCGCCCGCATGCCGATCGCCAAAAAGATTTTCAAAACGATAGCCAATCACGCCACATCATCTGTTTTGGCGATCGTCGTCCTGTATTTGTCGCTGGTAACGACGTCGCAACCGATAATGGATTACGAACGCAAAGATCTCGATAACGCAATCGAATACCTGGACGACAGAGGTTTCGATCGCGAGGTCTTCCTGTTGCGGAATGTCGTTACTTTTCGCCGAAGTGATCATTGGTTAAATGCACTCAACGATAACGAACGAGCGTACGCAGCGACCAATTTTCCGTTTCAGATCGTAACGATTTACAGCGATTTTTATTTTAAGGCTGCTGACGACACTGAACGGGCAATGATCCTTCTCCACGAAGCAAGACATCTTTTAGGCGATGATGAAACGGAAGCATATGCTTTTGTTTGGCAGAACCGCGAGCGGTTAGGCTGGACGTTGCTGTCGCACGGTTCGACGCCAGTTTTCATGACGGTCGAACAGCAAACCCGCGAAAATGCTCCTTCGTTGTTTACATGTGGGGATCGACTCTGGAACGACTGTACCGAAAGCAAAAAAGGAAATTAACGCAAGCCGTGTTTATCGAGCAAATGACGAAGCTGGTAAACCTCGATCTTCAAAAGCTCCGCCGCTTGAGTTTGATTTTTGCAGCGCGCTAATGCTTCTTCGACAATGCTTCGTTCGATCTGGCTAAGGAAAGTTGGCAGATGAAGGCCTTCAGCCGGCAATGAATGTGTAGGAAGCGACTTAGAGGGAAAGTCAGTCGAAATATTATCAACGCTGATCTCGCCGCCGGCGTCTGTCAAAGCCACGGCTCGCTCAAGAGTGTGTTCGAGTTCGCGCACATTACCCGGCCATTTTCGGGCGGATAGCTCTCCTAACAAGTTTCTTCCAATTCTAACTGTTTTACCCGATCCTTCGGAGAACCGTTTGATAAAGTGCTCCGCTAGCGTAGGGATGTCGTCGCTTCGTTCGCGGAGCGGCGGAACCTGGATCGGAATTACTGAAATTCGGTAGAAAAGATCCTGACGGAACGAGCCTTCTTCGACCATGGCCCGAAGGTCGCGATTGGTCGCAGCGATCACCCGTGTATCGACTTCTGCTTCCTCAGCCGAACCAACGCGGCGTATTCGTCTCTCCTGCAAAACACGCAGCATTTTTACCTGCATTGCCTGCGACATTTCACTTACTTCGTCAAGAAAGATGGTCCCCGAAGCTGCTGATTCAAACATTCCGGGGCGATTCTGTTCCGCACCGGTAAACGAACCTTTCATATGACCGAATAATTCTGACTCGAGCAGTGTGTCGGGCAATGCGCCGCAATTTATCGGCAAGAAAGGTCGGTCTCGCCGATCCGAAATGTCGTGAATCGCCCGTGCCACCAATTCTTTGCCCGTTCCGGACTCGCCGGAAATAAGAACGGTCGAGCGTTCGTTCGCGATCTTTCTGATCGTCTCGAAAAGCTGTTCCATTTTCGGGGAATTACCGACAATATTCTCAAGGCTTCCCGATCTTCGCTGTGCGGCTTTAAAGGCTCGATTCTCAGTTGCTAGCGATCGCCGTTCAAGTGTACGTCGGACGGTTACCTTCAACTCTTCATTGTTAAAAGGTTTCTGGACGAGATCGTCGGCACCTAGTTTGAAAGCCTCTCGAGCGGTGTCGATGGTCCCGAACGCGGTCATCATGATCACGCCGATCTCCCGGTCGATCTCGCGGACCTTTCTAAGCATCTCGATACCGTCCATGTCGGGCATTCGAACATCTGAGATGATCAGATCGAAATTCTCTTTCTTAATCATAGCAACTGCTGCTCGGCCGTGCACCGCAGTCCGGACTTCGTATCCTTCATCACCAAACACCACCGAGAGAACTTCTCGGTAGCCCTTTTCATCATCGACGATCAACAGTTTTTGCATTATCTAATTACTCACAGATCGAACGGTCTCGCTGGCGAGGGTGTCGAATTGAGATACGGTTCGCCGGGCTGCGATCGGGAATTCAATGTTAGCTGTCGTCCCCATATTTGATCTGCTTTCGACGTCGATTCTGCCGCCATTATCAGTGACTATCTTATGCACGATCGAAAGCCCAAGCCCGGCTCCATTGGAACCGCTCGAGAATGGTTCAAATAGGTGAGCTAGTAAGTCGGGAGCGATGCCGACACCAGTGTCTGATATCGCTATCTTTGCCATACCGTTTTCTGCCGCCGAAAGCGAAACCGACAATTCCCCTCCGGTTGGCATTGCGGCAATTGCATTACGTACAATGTTCCAAAACACTTGCTTCAATTCGGTTTCAGTGATCTCAATTTCGATCGGTTGATCCGGTAGGTCTATCGCAAACTTATGCTCGTCATGGATCTCCGGACTGTGTGAGAGCAGGTCAAGGCATTCACGAATGGCGGAGGCGGCCTCTGTTCTACCTTTCTCTCGTACCGAAATTCCGCCCGCTGAAGGTCGTGCATACGCTAGAAAATTAGTGATTATACTGTTGAGCCGGTCCGACTCTCGCAACACTACTTTCATGAGTGACGATTCCTTCGTCGCCGGTGCTGTTCGTTCGTCAAGAAATTGAAGCGCAGAACTCATCGACCCGAGCGGGTTTCTGATCTCATGAGCAAGGCCCGCCGCCATGCGTCCGACGGCCGCCAAGTTATCGTTTCGCCTGACTATTGCCTCGAGCTCTCTGATCTTGGTGATGTCTTGAAAACTTACGATCAGCCCATTCGCGGTTTCATTCATTGCCAAGAGTGGCACCGCTGAACAGGCGATCAAAACATCTTTATTGATCTTACTGCCGTTGATCTCATTGCCGCCCCTCACGATCGAGACTTCAAAATCGACCGGTTTCGAAGTGACTCCAGTTAGCTGATCCAAACACGATTCGATCGGTCCGCGAGCTTCATCTCCCAAAAATCCATATAAGCTCGTGCCGATCACCTCCTTCGATGCTCGGGCCGAGATCGCCTCAGCTGCTCTATTGAATGCAAATATTCGTCCTTCAAGATCCGTGGTGATCAAACCGGTTCCTATCGATTCGACTATCCGCTCGTGCAAAATATGTAGATCGGCAAAGCTTTCCTCAGATTGCCTCAGTTGGTCAACTATTCGCCGTCGTTCCGATAATCGTGCCGAAAGAAGACCGACGATCAAGATCCCCACAATATTAAACGCGATCGCCTGAACGACACGCGAAACTGGCTGATCATCCGTGGCCGAGGTCGCAAGAACTCCCGATGTGGTAAACGACATTACGGCGAATAGCGAAGCGGAAATGGCGGCAAGCACGATCGTGTCAGTTCTGCCAAGAAGATAGCCCGAAAGAGTTATGGAGATGATATAAAGCGTAATAAATGGAGAGAAGATCTCTCCTGTCTGCATCACGAGCCAGGATATCAAAATCGAATCTATCAACATTTGGCCGCGTAGTTGCCACAATGGGTCGTTTAGTGTTCGGTACAGCAGGAAGTACACGATGCTAAGGCCGCCCGCAAAGACGAAGAAAAGAAAAAGCCCGAAAGGGAAGGTTACTATTGAAAGGCCAAGGTAGCCGTTTACCCACCACCATGTCGCCATAAGCAACACAAAGATCACAATCATCCGGCCGATGATCAACGATTGAAGACGTCGTATTAGGACGGGATCGCTTGGAATATTTTGGTCGGTGTATAGGGCCATAATCTACAAACGGGAAATAGTTTAGCCGAAATCCGGTATTGTGCGGGAGATAATTCGACAAAGAAGCGTTTACCCAGTTCGCGCCTAAACGGCTAATGGAAAACTATTCCCGTTTTCTTTTTACAGAATTCTCAATTATTCATCCTA
>JBBSKW010000204.1:0-3898 GCA_038256005.1 Pyrinomonadales bacterium | reverse complement strand
TCTTCCTGCCAAACTGCCTTTTCCGCCCGGTACAGGGTTTGCAATTCCTGCCCCCTACTAACAAATTCATAGACGACCAAATTTCGAAGGGCGCAATCGGCGACACAGATAACGGGAACAGGTGCCGGTTCGTTATCAGACGCAGACGTGTTATTCGGATCAGTCTTCGGGGTTAAGGCGAATGAATATATCCGCCGATCGTTGGCTACCCAATATTTACCGTCAAGGTTCGCGAGCTTGCCGCGGTTGCGGATCTGATTGCGTAGCTGATCCTGGATGAGGTTGGCATTTGGGGCTAAACGCTCCTGAACCTGCCAATTCACGAGACCTAGAAAACACATTCATACAAAGCATGGAAGTAGTAGTCGATAAATACTTTGTCCCGCCGCGATCCACGTCACAATCTCGTTCTGCCGTGATTTGATCACATACGTCGCGAGCGTTGCGATCATCGCCGCAGATGGGGCCAGGCTCAGGTAAACAAACGGAAGAAGGAAGAAAAGATACTTCAATAAAAGCCAGATGCCGCCCTCAGTCGTCCCGGCAAAACGCCAAAGTTCGAAGGCGGTGAATACTACAAATATTGCGGCGAGAAACGTAAGCGTGATCAAGAAATATCGGACCAGATTCAGGAGAAGATCAAAATCGCGGAGCCCCGTTGTCAGATCCATGAAAAGATTGCGTCGTTCCGGCCGGTGGCGCTCATTAGATCGCTTAGGAACAAAGCTTTTTATTCGGCTTACCACAGTTTCGAAAACACGAAACCGAAATGTTAGCGAAAACCAGATTATCGCGAGGATGGCAGCTCCGATCGGCAGGACCGCGGCGAATATCGCGGGCATTTGCGTGGTCCGAGCTAGCTGTTCGCCGAGAAACGCTAAGAGATAGAAGCTGATCAGCGAAACAAGTGATAGAAGAATTCCAAAGCCTCGGCCGCCGCGATTGAAACGCAGAACCAAGACCGTACCCAAAAGAGCGAATAAGAATGGGGCGATCGACAGAACGAGTCGCCGCTGCCAAACGATATTTGCTTCGGTACGTTCAGATCCGACCTTCGTCGCCGCCACATTCGAGAGCTCGCCGAGCCCAAGTTCTTCGACCGTCAGTTCCCTGTTTCCAAACTTTTCGATCAACTCGCCCCGCTTCGTATTGATCGCAAACCTTATTTCGCCTAATTTTTCAGAAACATACTTCTCGCCTTTTTCTGACTTTGTGAATGTGGATGAAACGGCATTTGCGAGTACTAGCTCGGATTTTTCCCCGGTCGAATCGATCCGGCCGTCGCTACTCGTTATCAGACGTAGAGTTCCCGACTTTGCGTCCTCGGCATGGATAAATATGTTCTTCCATGTACCGGTAGAAATATCGCCGTCCTTTACATAGACCGTGTAACCGGCGATCTCAGAATTAAAAACACCCGGTTCGATCGGCGACTCGAGCTTATAGATCGCCGTTTGGAGCGCTACGGTGCGTACGATGCGTGCGGCGAGCGGAACGCCAAAAATGTTAACGATAAATGCAAAGATGGAAAGCGCCACACCGAGCAAAGCGATAGGGAGTGCGATCTGAAAGTTACCGACGCCCGCCGCACGGATCGCGATCAACTCGCTATCGCCCTGCATCTTCGAAAGGCCGATGATCACGCCGACGAGCACCGCCATCGGACACGTAAACGCGACGACGTTCGGTATCAAAGCTATCGCAAGCTGCCAAACAAGCGCCGGCGGAATGTTGGCGCTAAAGAAGATGTCGGCAAAACGGCCCGCCTGTTGGACAAACAAGATGACGCTCAAAAGCACCCACGAAAAAAGCACGTACGGAGCGACCGAACGGAGCAGGTAGAGCGAGATCTTTTGTCCGGTGCGATTTTTCATCCGGTACATTGAAATGCGGCAGATCGGATCGCATGCATGGGGCGGTCAAGGACACGTTCGATGATTCGCCGGGTGATCGGTGACAGTAATACCGCAGCGGCAATGTTATCCGCTCCTGCAGCGAAATCCGCGGGACCGAGCTTTCGAACATTTTGGAGAGCGATCATCCAACCGTCTGGGACACGGTCGATCAATCGGCCCTGGTGGCAATTCTCACAGATGAAGTGCTGGGCGGAATCGACCGCCGGCAGATCACTGGCGTCGAAAATACGACTGCACGAGTAGCATTTCTCCCAATCGGGAAGAACCCCGCCAAGCCGCAAGAGCCAGACTTCGAAATAAAATTGCATTGCCGGAAGGCTTTCTTTAGAAAGTTCGGAGGATTCGAAACAAGCTCGAACCATTCTGAAAAGAAGTTCGTTCGGGTCGCTCGGCGGCGAGAATGAAAGCAGCAGATCGGCAATGTAGGAGAAGGAGTTAAGTGTATCCGGGTCGCTAGCGGCGGCGAAATTTGAGCGGATCAATTCCGCATTCTGGATCGATACGAGTTCGCGTTCCTCTTTCTGAAAGTAAGCGACGCGAATTGTATTGAATGGTTCAAAGGAACTGCCGAACTTGCTATTAAGCCGCTTTATACCTTTAGCGACGCCGCGGACAACGCCGTGGTCGCGTGTAAATAAAACAACGATCCTGTCCGCTTCGGCAAGATTGTGACTTTTCAAGACAAGGCTATCAGTTTCGACAAGCGGCATTGTGGCAGTGGATTCGATCTACCAGGGAATAAAGTAGAGCAACCAGGCGATAGCGAGGCTTATCCCAACGAATTGAGCAAAGCTTTTTAGACCATAAATTACACGCTGTTTAACGTCGCCATCGCTTAAGACAGCGAATATGACCGAAACAAGTAGTCCAAAAGAAACAAGATAGAGAAAATGGCTCATTTTTTCCTCCCGAAGTGAATGTCAAGAGCGTCCATGATGGCTAAATAATTAAGCAAGCCCGAAACTTCGAGAAAACGTCCGCCATATTCGAACCCGGCTCTAGCAGCGACGGTCGGCGAAGGTTCGACCGAGAACAAGAAGCTCAACAGGTCGCCAAGGCCGTTGCCGAAGGTAGCAAAAACGTTCAAAATGTAAAGCAGTTGGCCGTCTTTGAAATCAAATCCGGGATAGTAAGCTCCGCCGCTCAAGATCGCGATCACGAACATCGTCCAGATCGAGATGCTAATTACGAGGCCGCGAGTCCACCGGCCCTGCATAAAATGCCCGGCCCCGGGGAACAGCCAGGAGGCGACGCCTATTACAATTGGATTATCCATCAATTCCGTTCCTCAAAATCGTTCGAATCTACTTCAATAGTCTATCAACCACAGTTAATTTCAATCCGCGTTAATGTTCCGATACCGTTGCATATAGCCGAGTTAGGGCTTATCTCATCCAGTACTTTAACTACCAGAGGTCGCAGAGGCTACGAAAGCCGCGAACAACCCTGCCGAAAGCTTATCGGTGCGCCATGACAGCTCGGGATGCCACTGTACGCCGATGGCAAATCGTCCTTCACGCGTGTCTTCCACTGCTTCGATCACGCCATCAGCGGTCCAAGCCGTCGCACGAAGTTTTGAGCCAACCACTTTCACAGCCTGATGATGATGAGAATTTACTCGAACATCTTCGTTTTCGTCGGCCACGATAGTCGATACCAAACTGTCTTCATCGATACGAAGCCGATGTGAGTTTCGTTCGAGCGGCGACCCTTGATCGTGTTTTAGAGCTGATTCCACCTGTGAACCAATATCCTGATACAGGCTTCCGCCTCGCGCTACGTTCATGATCTGCATTCCGAAACAGATACCAAAAATCGGTAAGCGACGCTCTTCGGCCGCTGCGATAACCATCAGGTCTGTTTCGTCTTTCTCAGCGACCACCTTCTTGAGCGCCATGTGCGGATGCTCTCCGTACCGGTACGGATCCGGGTCGGTGTCGCTACCCGGAAGTAGGATGGCATCAAGTCCCGAGACGACCTCT
>JBBSKW010000203.1:0-3930 GCA_038256005.1 Pyrinomonadales bacterium | reverse complement strand
GGCCGCATACGGCGTCGGTTCTTCGTCGGCCCCATATCGACGAAACAAGTCCTTACCCAAAGATCGTCCGGATCGACCGCGATGTTCTGCTTCTCAGCCTGATAAGTAGCATTTGCTATTGCTGAGCGAAGTGTCTTCTCGATCGGATCGGCCGCACGCTTTTCGGTAAATTTCAAGATCGCCAAAGCTCGCGATACGTTTTGGCCGCGGATCAGATCGATCACCAACCGGGTCTTGCGGGGCGAACCCTTCAAATGTCTTGTCTTTGCAATCGCTTCCATTACTATTTCCTCTTCGCCATTTTCTCCGCTTTCGTTCCCGGATGTCCTTTGAACATTCTAGTTGGCGAAAACTCACCAAGCTTGTGTCCGACCATGTTTTCGGTAACAAATACCGGAATGTGGCGTTTGCCGTTATGCACACCGAAGGTCAATCCGACCATATCCGGCGAGATCGTCGAACGTCGCGACCAGGTCTTGATCGCCGGCGGCTTTTTTCCGCCATCCAGAATTCGCTGAAGCGTCTTCTGTACGCTTAGATCGATAAATGGTCCTTTCTTTAATGAACGTGGCATATTCGTAAATCTCAGATCTCAAATCCCAAATTTGAGATTATTTTCTCCTGCGGTCCTTCACGATCATATTCGTCGTGCGTTTATTGCGTCGCGTCTTGTACCCGCGTGTAGGCTGTCCCCACGGTGTTACAGGGTTACGTCCACCGGACGTCTTACCTTCACCACCACCATGCGGGTGATCGACCGGGTTCATCGCAACTCCCCGAACCTTGGGACGACGGCCTTTCCAGCGACTTCGACCAGCCTTACCTAAAGACACATTCTCATGCTCGGTGTTTCCAACTTGGCCAACAGTAGCCATACAGACGACCGGAACTCGGCGAACTTCACCTGACGGCATTCTAAGCTGTGCATAGTCGCCATCTTTTGCAACGATCTGAGCAAATCCACCCGCTGAACGAACCATTTGTCCGCCCTTTCCAGGACGAAGCTCAATGTTGTGAACTTCTGTACCGAGTGGGATATTCTTTATCGGCAACGCATTACCCGGAAGAATATCGGCTTCAGCACCACTCAAAACCTGCGTTCCAACTTTAAGTCCGACCGGGGCGATGATGTAACGCTTTTCGCCATCAAGGTACGCGATCAGAGCGATGTGTGCCGAGCGATTCGGATCATATTCGATCTGTGCGACCTTTCCGGGAATTCCAGCCTTGTCACGTTTGAAATCGATCAATCTATAATGCCGTTTATGGCCTCCGCCGCGGCGACGGATCGTAATACGACCGTCGTTATTTCGGCCCGAAATTCTTTTCTTCGGCTCAAGCAACGATTTCTCGGGTGTTGCTCCCGGCGTAAGTTCGTCGCGGGTCAGATATGTCTGATAGCGACGTGCCGGTGAAGTCGGTTTTAATCTCTTGATTCCCATAATCCCTTCGCGAGATCTCAGATCTGAGATCTCAATTTTGAAATCGCGATCTTAGATCGCCTCCGCGTAATCCACCATCGGTTCGCCTTTGCGAAGCGTAACGTATGCCTTTTTCCAGCTCGGACGCCGTCCTTCCTGGCGGCCTCTTTTCTTCATTTTGCCGTCGTACTGGATAGTCCGCACTGATTTCACTTTGACGTTAAAGATCTCTTCCACGGCTTTCTTGATATCAAGCTTACCGGCGGTTTTCTCGACACGAAACGTTAGAACCTGTCCAACCTTTCGACCATTATCTTCGTCTGTCGAGTCCTCTTTAAGGATCACGCTCTTTTCAGTAACGACAGGCGACTTCAAAATATCCCAAACAGTAAACTTAATCATTTTCCGTCGCCTCCTCGGTTACTTCGGCCTTCTTGGCTTTCTTTGGAGCCTTTGCCGGAGCATCGCCTTCTTCATCACTCACCTTTTTTGCCTTCTTAGCAGTTTTTGGCTTTTCTTCGACCACCTCAACAACTTCGTCCGCTTTCAAGCCTTCGCGAGTTGGATCAAGCAATTCATTCAGCTCTTCTAAGGCCGCTTTGCTGATCAATAGGCGTTCGTGATAAATGATGTCGTAAATGTTAAGCCCGAAGCTGTTAGTGACTTTCGTTTTCTCGACGTTACGAGCCGACAGAACCAAATTCTGGTTATCGAGCGAATCGATCACAAGCGTCTTCGCTCGCTTCTTATTTTCGATCAAACCGAGTGCACCAACTGCGGCGAGAAACTCCTTCGTTTTCGGTTCCGTGAAACCGAACTCATCAACAATGATGATGTTCCCTTCACGGAATCTTTCGGAAAGTGCCGAACGCAAAGCTCCACGACGCATTTTCTTGGGCATATTGTATGACCAATCGCGTGGTTGCGGACCGTGTACGTTACCGCCGCCTTTCCAGAGAGGCGAACGAAGCGAAGCGATTCGGGCTCGGCCCGTTCCCTTCTGCTTCCAAAGCTTTCGGCCTGATCCAGAAACATTACCGCGGGTCTTCGTTGCCGAAGTTCCCTGGCGGCCGTTGGCCTGGTAATTCATTACCGCAGCATGGATCAGCGCCTCGTTAAGCTCGACACCAAAAACGGCATCGGATAGCGTAACTTCGCCAACTTCCTTATTCTTCAAATTGCGAACCTTTACGGTAGGCATAATTTCTTCCTCAGTGATGAGCGAAAAGTAATTAAGTGATGAGAACTGCTCGTCACTTGTCACTTGTCACTAGCTTTTCTTAACAATAACCAAACTTCCGTTAGCTCCGGGTACAGCACCGCGGATCATCAACAAATTATTCTCAGGATCGACCTTAGCAACGGTGAGTCCCTTGACCGTTACACGGTCATCCCCCATATGTCCCGATGATCGAGTTCCCTTGATCACGCGCGAAGGATATGCTGACTGGCCTATCGAACCCGGTGCACGAACGTTCATCGAACCATGCGACTCAGGCCCACGTTTGAAGTTGTGACGCTTGATCGTTCCCGCAAAACCCTTACCCTTTGAGCGGCCAACGACCTCGATCTTGTCGCCGTCGGCAAAAAGATCAACCTTAATTTGGTCGCCAATGTTCGCATCCGGTTCGCCGGTAAGCCGGAGCTCTTTCAAAACTCGCGTCGGCGGAAGTCCGCCTCCGGTCTTTTCGAAATGTCCTCTGATCGGCTTCTTAACGTTCTTTAGCCGTATCGGATTATCTTCAACGAGCCCGAGCTGAACGGCATTGTAGCCGTCGGCACCCGCAGCACTTTTCGTCTGGACAACAACGCACGGCCCAGCCTTGATGACAGTAACCGGCGTAACCGTTCCGTCCTCAGCAAAAAGCTGCGTCATTCCCATTTTTCTACCAATGATTCCGCTAATCATAATCTTAGTAAGTCACATAGTCTTGGAAGTCTCGGAAGTTTTTACTTGCTCGACGGTCCAGACTGTCTAGACTAATTCTTGCCAAAGGCCTTGATCTCAACGTCCACACCGGCCGGAAGATCCAATTTCATCAATGCATCAACCGTCTCCGCGGTCGGATCGAGAATGTCCATCAAACGCTTGTGCGTTCTGATCTCGAACTGTTCACGCGATTTCTTATCAACGTGCGGCGATCGAAGGACCGTCCACTTGTTCTTCACTGTCGGAAGGGGGATCGGGCCTGCAATGCGTGCACCGGTCCTCTTAGCGGTATCGACGATCTCTTGCGTGGACTGATCCAAAACGCGATGGTCGTATGCCTTCAGTTTGATGCGAATCTTTTCACTTAACATATCTTTCGTTCAGAGTTCACGCTGTAGCGTGTCATAAAAACCGCACGCTAAAGCGTGTACTCTTAACCTTATTCAACAATATCTGACACGGTACCGGCACCGACTGTTCGTCCGCCTTCGCGGATAGCAAAGCGGAGGCCTTTTTCCATTGCGATCGGGGCGATCAGGGTGATCTCCATTTGGATGTTGTCACCCGGCATCACCATTT
>JBBSKW010000202.1:0-3938 GCA_038256005.1 Pyrinomonadales bacterium | reverse complement strand
CGACAGCGTCGCGGCATTAACGAAAACTACGCTCGCGAGCTTATGGAACTGCACACGATGGGCGTTGACAGCGGCTATTCGCAGAAGGACATCGTTGAGGTCGCTCGGGCGTTTACCGGTTGGACGATCGCCGATCCTCGCGGCTATCGACGTGCCGCGGCAGGCAAGATCCAAGGCGAAGAAGATAAAAGGCTCGTCAGACTTCAGCGTCAAGCAGGCATTCCAGATGACATCGAAAGCGGGGAGTTCTACTTCAACGACCGCTGGCACGACAAAGATGCGAAAACCTTTCTTGGCCAGAAGATAAGCGAAGGCGGTGTGAAGGATGGCCTAAAGGTGATAGACATTTTGGTAAAACATCCTTCTACGGCAAAGTTCATTGCACGCAAGCTTGCAATTAAATTCGTGAGCGACACTCCGACCGATGCTCTTGTTGGCCGTATCGCCGACGCGTTCTCAAAATCTAACGGCGATATCAAAACGACACTACGAGCCTTGTTCTCAGACAAACAATTCTTCGCACCTGAAAACTATCGGGCAAAGATCAAATCGCCTTTCGAGCTAGCGGTTAGCTCGATTAGAACACTTGGCGGAAATACGAACGCAAATCCGGCAATGATCGCGATGCTCAACAAGCTAGGTGAAGTTCCATACGGATATCAGGCGCCGACCGGCTATCCCGACACGGCAGAGGACTGGGTCAATACGGGTGCATTGCTTGAAAGGCTAAACTTCGCAGTTGCAGTTGCTAGCAACCGAATTCCCGGTACTCGTGTTGAGCTTAAAGGTTACGACACGGCTGAACGTTTGAAGATCCTCGATCAGGCAATCGAGCGGATCTTGGCGGGTGAAATTTCCCCGGCAACCAAGGCCTCGCTAGTCAAACAATTGTCGCAGCCGCTTCCGGAAGTTGCAGAGGGAAAAGACCTTGATTACGACGCCGGCGAGGTGCCGAATATTCGTCAACAGGGACAACAAGGCGGGATGAATCGGCAGGCGAGACTGCTCGCACCGAGCGGCGACCCGGAAGTCTTCAAGATCGTGAGTCTTGTGCTTGGAACGCCCGAGTTCCAGCGACAGTAAATTTCTTTCAAACCTGAAAGCCGGCGGATGCCACGGAATAGTTCGCGTCGGCTTATTTTTTTAAAAGCCCCGCATAGATCTTCATCAGTCGCTGCAAGTGGGCGTCAATGCTGAAATTCTCATCAGCAAAATCTTTCGCACGCACACCTAATTCACGTCGTTCCTTGTCATTTGAACCGAGTTCGATCATCAGTTCGGCAAGCTTTTTATGATCGCCAACCGGAAATACTTTTCCATACTCGCCGTTCGCAGTTGCCTCGAGAAGCGGATCAATGCCGGAAACGATCAGCGGAACACCGGTAAGCATCGCTTCGGTAACAGCCACGGGAAGTCCCTCTTGCAAAGACGAAAAGACAAAGACATTGAGCGCGGCGAGAATGTCCGGAATATCTGCACGGGAACCGAGAAAATGCACGCGATCCGCGATACCGTTTTCGATGCATACACTCAAACAATCCGCCATTTTGTCTTCGGCACCCGGTTCAATCCCGCCCGCGAAAATGAACTGTGCATTCGGCAATCTTTCAAACACTGCGGGAAGGGCTCGACAAATCGTTAGTTGATCTTTCCGCGGATCGACATAAAAATTGGCCACCATCCCAAAAACCAACACATTTTCGTCAAATCCAAGTTCATTCCGCACCGAATGGCCGCTCGGCTTCAATCGTTCCGGGTCTGCACCGTTGAAAAGCACGGAAAAATTGGTTTGCGTGTCCAAGCCGTCGTATTCCGAAAGCCATTTTCGCAATCCTTCGCTGACGGAAAGATTCGCGTGCATTCGCGGGATCAAATACTTTAGCGAAAGTCTATTCTTTCGGTCCGGAACAAAACCTTGAAAGCTCAAAACCCGTTTCACATCCTTTAGCCCACGCGTCGCCATATATAGGTGAACGCCTTCGACCGCCTGATAGCCATGAGCTATTCGAATGTCGCGTTCCTTAATGATCTTTCTGATCTGCGAGGCCAAATAGAGGTCGAGCGGCAAACGACGATCGAGCTTTAAATATTCGACCCCGGATTCGATCACCGCACTTTCGAGTGGTCCGCCGCGAGCGGTAACGAATGTGATATCAATGCCGAACCTATCCGCATTTCGGCAGACGTCCACGGCCTGCGTCTCCGCTCCGCCGCGTCCCAAAGAATCGATGTAATAGAGTACCTTTATCCGTTCCATCTGTGGCTTATGACTTTCCGCTCTAAATATGATTCTATTTCAAAGTGATGCAAACCGCAGATCGAGCAGAAGATTATAAAGCGGACGAGATCTTCGTCGTCGTGCCATCTTATAACCATGCTCGGTTCGTTGAACGAACTTTGCGTTCGATCTTTCGGCAAACGCTTGCTCCATCAAAGTTGCTCGTCATCGACGATGGTTCGACCGACGGTTCGCCTGCCGTTATCGAAAAATTTTTGAGCGAGTGTCCGTTCGAATGTGAGCTGATCACTCGAGAGAACAGGGGTCTTTGCCAAACGCTCAATCAAGCTCTCGATATGAGTCACGGTAAATACTTTGCGTACATAAGTTCCGATGATGTTTGGTTACCGGATTTTCTGAAAAGCCGAATTGGTATTTTATCTCAACGGCCGAATGCGGTGTTGGCTTACGGCCCGGCGTTCGTTATCGACGAGAACGATAATATTTTTGACAACACGGGAAATTGGGGCGACCACGCCGACGGCGACGCGACCGAGATGCTTCTAAAGCCGGTGTTTCCGGCTAGTGCAGGCGTGCTGTACCGAGGTGAGGTTTTAAATAATCATCGCTGGAACGAATCGGTCGCTCTCGAAGATTACGACCTTTACCTTCGCTTAAGCCAGGCTGGTGAGTTTGCACTCGACAAAAATGTACTTTCGGCATGGCGAATTCATGACCGAAACACGAGTGGCGATTCGGCGCGAATGTTAGATGAATGGCTAGAAGCACAAGACCGAAATGCGTGCATTTTGGGTTTAAGTGCTAATGATCTTGCAGGTCGCCAGCGAAAGATCAAATTCGATGCAATAGACGCGATAGCACGAAGCGGTCAGCGAGCACGGGCGATGGAATTACTTCGTGAGACTGCACCAAGCTTTTCGCTGGCATCGACCCTTCTCAAGTTGGTTCGAATATTTCTGCCTGTGTCGGCATATCGCCTTTGGCGCGCGATCCGTGATTCGCGGCGAAAGAAAAAATATGGAAAGATCGCTGGTTAAACCTGAGAGCGGTAAGTGGGCTATACTTAACTGATTGCAAGACGATAACGTAACAATTATTGAGCCGCGAGCTACCTTTGGCCAAATCGGATTAGCCGAGATCGTGCGGTACCGCGAACTTCTCTATTTCCTCGCTTTGAGGGATATACAGGTGCGCTATAAACAAACCGCGCTCGGCGTTGCATGGGTCTTGTTTCAACCGCTTGTCGCCTCGCTGATCGTAGCTTTTGTCTTCGGCACGTTGGTGCGCTTCGAAGCCGCCCAAGTGCCTTATCCGGTCTATATTCTCAGCGGCATGATCTTGTGGTTGTTCGTCTTCACGGCCGTGACAATGACCAGCAACGTATTCGTCGGGAACACAAATTTAGTAACCAAAGTATACTTTCCACGCCTAATTTTTCCGGTCGCCTCAACGTTAGCGTGTCTTACCGATCTTTTGATCAGCCTTCCGATCTTACTGATATTGATGGGTTATTACGGCGTGGCGTTTTCGTTGCAGATGTTGCTAGCTCCGATAGCGATCGGCCTTTTGTTTCTGCTCGCGTCAGTGGTTGGAATAATGTTCTCGGCGCTCAATGTCCGCTTTCGCGATGTGAAATTCGCTTTGCCGTTCTTTCTCCAAATTTGGATGCTCGCCTCGCCGATCTTTTATCCGGTGAGCT
>JBBSKW010000201.1:0-3969 GCA_038256005.1 Pyrinomonadales bacterium | reverse complement strand
GCAGGTGCCTTCCAGGATCGCGCCTTCTTCGACGATCAGTCTGGGGCTCTGGATGTTGCCCAGGACGCGAGCAGTTCGGCCGAGTTGGAGCTTTTCGGTGGCTATTATATCCCCGTGGACGGAACCATTTATGATCGCGGCGGCGACCAGGATATTGGCCTCTACTTTTCCGTTAGTTCCAATTATCAAAGTGCCGGTTTCGGAGGAAACGGTGCCGATCAGGTGGCCGTCGACGCGGAGCATCGCCTGAAACTGGGTCTCGCCGGTCAGCGTTGTGCCGTGGCCTACGAAGCCGCTGAGGCGGCCCTCTTTAATGTCGCGTGCCATCGAATCGCTTTCTGAGATGGCCCTGTTGGAGGCGGTCTGGGGTTCGGCTGCGTATCGATAGGCGTCGGCGGTCGGCGGTACGGATGCGTTTGGTGTTTCGGGTTCGGTTCTGGAGCTGCGTCCCATTCTGATCATAATTTTTGGTCACCTCACAATAAAATTTCGCGTAAAATAAAGATAAGTCGCCGATGAAAATAGGGTGGGTGGACACCAATTTCCGAGCATTAAACTTTAATTTTTTGTCGTCCGTTCAATGATAGTTGAGATAGCGGATGTGTGTCTAGTCATTTTTTGAGGTTGTCAAAGGCTCGCCGGCGTGTCAAAATTCAATGTTTTCGGAGACGTTAGGATTAATTTGAAGACTGAGACTAAAACACGGGGCAAACTGCTAAAACGCATCGGCCGGGCGATCGAAGATTTTTCGATGATCGAGGACGGCGACAAGGTAATGGTGTGCCTGTCGGGCGGCAAAGACAGCTACACGATGCTCGACCTGTTGCTGGACGTACAGCGGCGGGCACCGGTGAAATTTGAGATCCTGGCGGTCAATCTGGACCAGAAACAGCCTGATTTTCCCGAAGAGATACTGCCCAATTACTTGAACGACATCGGCGTAAATTACCGAATTGTCGAGGAAGATACATACTCGATCGTAACCGCGCATATTCCCGAGGGTAAGACGTATTGCTCGCTTTGTTCGCGCCTCAGACGCGGCATTTTGTACAACGTAGCGGTCGAGGAAAAGTGCACTAAGATCGCACTCGGCCATCACGCGGACGACATCATCGCGACGTTCCTGATGAACCTATTTTACGTTGGCCAGCTCAAGGCGATGCCGCCGATCCTGCGTAGTGACGACGGGCGAAACACTATCATCCGGCCGCTCGCATACTGTCAGGAAGCGGACATCGCGAAATACTCTGAGGAGCAGCAATTCCCGATAATCCCATGCAATCTGTGCGGTGCACAGCCTAACCTGAAGCGGGCGCGCGTCAAGCGTTTGTTGACCGAGCTCGAGAAGGAAACGCCCTTTATCCGTTCCTCGATGATGACCGCCCTGACGAACGTCACAGGTTCGCATCTGCTGGATAACGAGCTTTACGATTTTCGCAATTTCGAACCACTTCTCAAACGCATCGCCCCCGGCCACGGCAGCGTTGAAAAGGAACTCGACGACGTATTCGACCATAGCGAAGACGCTTTTCGCGTTGAAAACCCCGCGATCAGAAGTGCCGCAACCGCCGAACTCGTCCAGTAAAGCGTCCCATCCCGTCGCCCAAGCCGCAAATTTAGCGAAAAACACGCGTAATGATAACGTCGTCGCCAGCCGATGGTATCGACTGAAGCCTTGGCGGTTTCATCGGTTTCGAGTCCCGATTGAGTCGTTAAGACTAATCGTGAAGTAGTTGGCAAACAAAAAGAGGCTGTCTGATAACTGAGTTATCGGGCAGCCTTTTTTTGATTTGGTATGAGATTTTAGGGTTGGCGACGAGATATGGTTTTGTTGGAAGTTTTTGGTGATTTTGGGAAGGAGGCGGAGGGCCGCTTTGTGTTAGTTGGCGGGGTTTATGGTGAACCTTTGGAGGTTGTGGGCGAGGGCGATGAGGCCGATCTCGGTGGTTACTTTTTCAAGACCTCTAAGCATGAACCGTCTGAATCCCTTGTTCTGTTTGATGTTCCCGAATACCGCTTCAACCTTCCATCTTTGCCTTCGTTTCTCTAGTCCTTCGTCGCTTGTCAGAAGGTGTTTTATCTTTTGCCTGTGCCGGATGAGGTTTGGACTTTGCTGAATGATGCGGTCACCCGCGGCTTTGTGACAGGGGCCTCGCATCGGGCAGCCTTCGCAGTTCTTTGCCTGATAGAGCCGGTGTGTCTGCATGAAGCCGTTGGCCGTTCTTCTTTTCCTTTCCCCGATATACGTCATCGGTTGTCCTGCCGGGCAATAGTATGTATCGGTCTCTTGATTGTAATAAAGGTTGTCGGGATTGAACGGATTGCTTTGATATTTCTTGTCCGTTCGCTCTTTGTCGAAGTAGCCGTATTTGACGAACGCTGTGATCCCTTTCTCTTCCAGGAACTCGTAGTTCTCTTCGCTTCCATATCCAGCATCCGCCGAAAGGCTCTCCGGGGTCTGTTCGTAAGCTTCGATGTAGTCGTCAATGTGATCTTTTAACAGAGTGGTGTCGCTCGTCGTCTGTCCCAGTGTGTAGTTCAGTATGTAATGCCCGGTCGTCGAGGCCTGTACGTTATAGCCCGGCTTTAACTGCCCGTTCCTCATGTGGTCTTCCTTCATCCGCATGAAGCTCGCATCAGGGTCCGTCTTTGAAAGGCTCTTGCGACCGGCCAGCAGTTTCTCTTTTTGTTCGTATTCTCTCAGTTTCTGCGGCCAGTTCTTCTTTGCGTAGTTCAGCTTCTGCTTTACCTTCGGGTCGATCTCCTTTTCCCTCAGAGCTTCGTTTATCTCTCTGATCGTCTGCTCCACAGCTTGCGGATCGATTCTTTCAATGTCGGGCTGGTTCGGTTGCTGCTCCTCGTCCCGGTACACCTCCTCGACATACGACCACAACTCCTTGAGTTGCCGGGCGATCCGCTCACGGCTCACCGTTATCGTCTTGCCCCACACGAACGTGTACCGGTTCGCATTTGCTTCGATCTTTGTCCCGTCCAGAGTCAACTCCTTCAGGCTTAATACGCCCTGCTCAGCCAGCAGCACCACCACCTGGCCAAACACCTTTTTCAGATGCTCTTTCAAACGCTTCGAACGAAAGTCACTTATCGTGTTGTGGTCCGGCTTCGCCCCGCCAGAGAGCCACATGAAATGCACGTTCTCACAACACGCCTGCTCGATCTTTCGCGATGAATAGATGTTTCTCAAATACGCGTACACCAGCACCTTGAGCAGCATTCGCGGATGATAACTCGACGCTCCCCCGCCTTTATAGCTCCTCTCCAATGCCCCAATGTCGATCCGCTCAAGCACCTCATTCACCACCCGCACCGCATGCCTCTCCGGCACTAGCTCTTCCAAACTAGGCGGCAACATCGTCGGCTGATTCTGCACATACCTCTTAAAAACGACTCTTTTTTCCTTCATACATACATTTTAAACCACCTATCCCATTTTTGCGCCAAAAAAGAGGCCGCCTTTTCAGACAGCCTCTTTTTTTGTAATTACGTTTCAGCTTCTTCGCGGCTTGCCGCAACGCAATGCGGCGAGGCTTGCCTCGCCGACAGGCACCCACCCACCTTCTTCGAGGCTACGCCTCAACTCTTTCGCCAACCGATCCTCTCAATATCCACCGATAAAGGCTCAATATCTATTGTTTTGCGGTGCCAGATCCGAGCGCTCGACCACTTCCAATCGTCGGGGTGCTGCACCATCTCGGCCCTGACCGGATTCAAATGGGTGTAATTTATCCGCTGCATCAACATCTCTTCATTCCACAGCAAACGCGTGTCCGGATGGTGTTGCCAGGGAGAATATTTATATCCGTCGGCTTGCTCGGAGATACGCAGTTTGTTTAGCGATTCTTCGTGATCGTTCGCCTTGAGATGATCGATCACGCGGCGGCTGATGATGCCGTTGACGAATCGGTGGATCTCTTTAGAACTTCGACTATTGTCGGTGACGAGGTGAAGGTG
>JBBSKW010000200.1:0-3976 GCA_038256005.1 Pyrinomonadales bacterium | reverse complement strand
ACGAACATGAACGCCGCATTTGCCGGAGTTGCAAACCCGAACGGCACATGGACACTTCGTTTGACCGACGGTTGTGGCGGTGATACCGGAGCCATTTCGGCAGCAACCCTTACAGTTGAAGGCGCTGCGGGAATTCCTGCCGACGCGAATGCCGATTTTGATGGTGATGGAAAAACCGATTATTCGGTGGCTCGAGATACAAGTGCGACGCTTGCGGGAACTTCGAATGGTGTTATGGGAGCCCACACAATTCGAGAAAAACTCCAAATGCAGGCCGAGAAAGGCGTTTTGCCAACTGACCCGGAATTGGGAGCAGCAAATTCGATCACTTGGTTCATAAGTAATTCCGGTAATGGTTCTGTAACGATCAGTGATTTCGGTCAAGCAGCAACCGATTTCTTGGTTCCAAATGATTATGACGGCGACGGTAAGGACGACCTTGCAGTTTGGCGTCCAGGTGCTCCGACGGTCGCTGCTTTTTACATATTCCAATCGTCCACCTCAACGATTCGTACTGAATTGTTTGGTCAGACGGGCGACGATCCTGCGATCACGGGTGACTACGACGGCGACAACAAGGCTGATGTCGCGACGTATAGATGTCCTGCACTTGGAGCCGGAAATGGCCAATGTGTCTTTTTCTATCGAGGTTCGTTGAACAATCCCGGTGGAAACGTAACGTACGTTCCTTGGGGATTTGGACAAACTTTTGATTTCTTTGTAAACCCGGGTGATTTTGATGGAGACGGGAAGTACGATTTCTGTATTCAGCGTACTCGACCCGGCCAATCAGAAGCCGGTCAGTTCGTGTTGCTTCGCTCAAGTGATTTCGGGGTTGAGTATATCGACTGGGGTAACGCTAGCGACATAATTCTTCCGGGGGATTACGACGCTGACGGTCGGTCAGATTTTGCTGTAAGGCGATCGGTTGGCGGTTTCCGACATCACTATATCCTAGAGCGTGATGGTGGCGGAACTGGTACAAGCCCGATCGTCTTTGGCATAACCGGAGACGTCTCAACTCCGGGCGACTACGATGGCGACGGCCGTACGGATATTTCGATCTGGCGCCCGAGTGCGAACCCCGATGCCAATTTCTTCTGGGTTTTGCGTTCCAGCAATAGTTCGGTATCACAGTTCGAGTGGGGACTACAGGTTGACGTCCCTGTAGCGAGCTGGAATGTTCATTAATTGATCGTCTTTCTAAACGGGAGATCTATATTTCAGGGGCCGCCTTTGCGGCCTCTGTTATTTTTTAGGTATGCTCTTTGTGCAATTCGAAATTGCCACCTTTTGAATGAAAGCAATGATACTAGCCGCGGGATTCGGCACGCGACTGTTTCCACTAACGATCGACAGGACAAAACCGGCTATTCCCTTTCTTGGGAAGCCGTTGGTGGGCTACGTCGCGGAATACATTGCTCAGTTCGGCTTTCGCGATTTCGTTGTGAATCTTCACCATCAACCGGAGTCGGTTATTGACGCTCTCGGTGACGGAAGCGAATATGGCGTGAGCATTAAGTATTCACGCGAAGAACCCGATATCCTCGGCACGGCGGGGGCTTTGGACAATGCTCGACATCTACTCGGCGACGAGCCATTCTTAATAGTGAATGGCAAAATAATTACGGACATCGATATAGCAGCGGCAGTCGTAACGCATCAAAGCTCAGGAGCTCTCGCGACGCTCGTTCTAAAGTCGAACATCAAACGTGAACGCTTTACGGTTGTGGATACGAAAGACGGGTTGGTAACCGGGTTTGGTGGATTTCCGCAGGCGTTAACCGAAGAAGAGATCCGCGATCCCGATTCGGAGATTCACGAGCCGCTGATGTTTACCGGCATTCACATCCTCGAGCCCCGAGTTTTCGATTATGTTGCCCAAGGCGTGTACTCGGATATAGTCGCGGACATATATCGGCCGGCATTGGCAAAAGGCGAGCCGATCGCCGCCCACGTGGCTGTCGGAGACTGGTACGAACTATCGACCATTCCGCGGTATCTAGATATTTCTCTCGCGTTGTTAAAAGATGCAACCGTTTTCAGCGGAGACAACTGTTCCATCTCGGCCGATTCACTCGTTCGCGATTCCATAATTTGGGACAATGTAACTATCGAATCCGGTGCGGAACTTTACCGGACGATAATCGCAGACGGGGTCGTCATCCCGGCCGGTGAGAAGTATGAAAATGCAGCGATAGTTCGAGCCGACATGGTTCGCAATTGTGAAGAAATACCCGAAAAGGCGCTGAAAGGCTACATCCAAGGCGAGAACTACATCGTTTCGCTTACCTGAAATTCTATGTCCGAGTTTCACGAACGGTTGATCCGCTATCTGCAGTCTGCAGATCGGCCCTTCAAAATTCAACAACTAACGCCTGACGCATCTACGCGAGAGTATTTTCGCGTATTTCGGAATGATAAGTCGCAGATCGCCTGCGTTTATCCCGAGCCGTTTCTTGCAAAAGAGCAGACTTATCTGGACGTTACTTCTCTTTTCGGATCGTGCGGCCTACCCGTCGCAAGAGTTCTTGATTATGATGAATCGCTCGGCATCATTCTGATCGAGGATATCGGCGACACCATACTTCGTGACGTGCTCCTGTCCGTCTCAAACGAACACCGCGAGGCATTACTCAACCGAGCGATCGGACTTATTGCTCAAGTTCAAGCTTGCACGGAACCCGCAAAGGCCGCCAACTCCATTGCGTCCAAGCTTAGATTTGATGAAGAAAAACTGCTCTGGGAATTAGAGTTCTTCCGCGAACACTATTTCGCAACCTATCGAAATCGGCCACTTTCGCGGACCGTGAATGCAGCTCTTTCCGAGGAGTTCAAAAAGCTTGCACGTTGGCTGGAGACAAAGGCGACCGTCCTGTGCCACCGCGATTTCCACGCGGCGAATTTGATGATTCGCGATGACGACCTATTCATTATCGATCATCAGGACGCTCGTTTCGGCTCGGCTGCTTACGATCTCGTTTCTTTATTGCTTGATAGGATTACAGATTTGCCTAGCCCGGAATGGCTTGCCGAAAAGCGGCGACTGTTGCTCGACCTTCGGGTTTCCGTCGGCCTTCCCGCCATCGACGAAACCGCATTCGCGGGAGAATTCCGAATGCAAACCGTCCAACGCTGTCTAAAAGCCGTCGGAACATTCTCCTACCAATCATCCGTCCGCGGCAAGACCTATTTCATCCCCTTTATCGAGCCCATGTTTCGGATTGTAATCCGAGCTCTCGAGAACATTGGCGAGTTTCCAACCATTACAACGGTAATTGCACATGAGATCGATCAAACACGGAAATGATCGGGCCGCCATTTCTTTATTGCCATTTTTATTTCCTTCGATGTGGTAAGCTCGCCCGATCCGATCCGGGGAATAATATTCACAAGTTCTTCGTCCGGAGCAAAGCGAAGAGCGATCATCTGGCTGGCTCGAAAGCCTGCGGCAGTCCGGGCGAGATCGGCAGGCAGGACGTCTCTGTAACGCAGACGTTCTTCGAGCCGGATAACGCGATCCTGAGCCTTTAATGCCTGCATCCGCGCCGCGAGAGCGAGTAATATCACGGTCAAAGATAATAAGAGATATTGGAGCCGGAACCAATCGAACTCCATCACAACGCAGACAATCGCCCAGATCAAATTGATTGTAAGCAACGGGAAAATAACGAAATGTACGAGCGGGAACCACCGCGCGTGATTCTGATAATTTTGTTCTTGTGCCATAACCTAGTAGATCTACAGTTTAGTCTTCGCCAGAGTTTCGGGCGGTTTAGTCGTAAAGTCTTCGCCGGGATTTACGAACAAATTCTGTTCGAAGCGGTACTGCTTATCATAAAGCTGTTTGTACCGACCATTCATATCAAAAAGGTCAGTATGAGTACCGCGTTCAATCAACTCGCCAGATTCATCGACCAAAAGCTGTTAAGCAGATCGCATAGTCGAAAGGGGGTGAGCAATTACGTAAGTCGTT
>JBBSKW010000199.1:0-4092 GCA_038256005.1 Pyrinomonadales bacterium | reverse complement strand
CTTATTCAACAATATCTGACACGGTACCGGCACCGACTGTTCGTCCGCCTTCGCGGATAGCAAAGCGGAGGCCTTTTTCCATTGCGATCGGGGCGATCAGGGTGATCTCCATTTGGATGTTGTCACCCGGCATCACCATTTCTACGCCTTCCGGCAAGTTCGCAACGCCGGTCACGTCCGTTGTACGGAAGTAGAACTGCGGGCGATAGCCTGTGAAGAACGGTGTGTGTCGGCCGCCTTCTTCCTTGGTCAGAACGTATGCTTCTGCCTTGAACTTGGTGTGCGGTGTGATCGAGCCCGGTTTGGCAATTACTTGCCCACGCTCGATCTCTTTTCGCTCAACACCACGGAGCAGAAGCCCGACGTTGTCTCCGGCCATTCCTGAATCAAGCAGCTTCTTGAACATCTCGACGCCGGTCACGACCGAGTTCTTTGTGTCCTTGATGCCGATGATCTCGACCGCTTCGTTGATGTTGATCTTTCCGCGTTCGATTCGGCCTGTTGCGACCGTTCCGCGGCCCTGAATAGTGAAGATATCTTCAACCGGCATAAGGAACGGCTTGTCCATTTCGCGTGCCGGTGTCGGGATAAAATCATCAACGGCCTGCATCAGTTCGTCGATCTTCGGCTCCCATGCCGCATCGCCCTCAAGAGCCTTAAGTGCCGATCCCTGAACGATCGGTGTGTCGTCGCCCGGGAATTCGTAGCTTGTCAGCAGCTCTCTGATCTCCATATCGACCAGCTCGATCATCTCGGCGTCATCGACCATATCGACCTTGTTCATGAAAACAACCATCGAAGGTACGCCGACCTGACGTGCAAGAAGAATGTGTTCGCGTGTCTGCGGCATCGGGCCGTCCGTCGCAGCTACAACCAGGATAGCTCCGTCCATCTGCGCCGCACCCGTGATCATGTTCTTGACATAATCCGCGTGGCCCGGACAATCGACGTGCGCATAATGGCGGTTCGCGGTCTCATACTCAACGTGCGAGGTCGCAATTGTAATACCGCGAGCCTTTTCTTCAGGTGCATTGTCGATCGAATCAAACGACCGAAACGTCATCTTCGCGTTGTGCTTCGACATCACCTTCGTGATCGCCGCCGTCAACGTCGTCTTCCCATGATCCACATGCCCGATCGTCCCAATATTCACGTGCGGCTTGCTTCGGTCGAATTTTTCCTTGCTCATAGCTTCTCCTCAAATTTCAGATATCAAATCTCAAATTACAAATCTTTTACGTGCTTGCTCCGGTTCCCTTGATCTTGGCGATAACTTCCTCAGCGACATTTCGCGGAGCCTCAGCATATCGCTCAAAGTGCATCGACGATGTCGCGCGACCTTGAGTGGATGAACGAAGATCAGTTGTGTAGCCAAACATTTCCGACAGCGGAACGAATGCCGTTACAACCGAAACATTACCCGGACGCGGTTCCATCTTGTCGATCTGTCCGCGGCGGCGGTTAAGGTCACCATTGACGGCTCCCATATACTCTTCCGGTGTGACTACTTCGATCCGCATGATCGGTTCGAGCAGTACGGGCTTCGCCTTTTTCACAGCGTCCTGAAACGCAAATGAACCAGCCAGTTTGAATGAAATTTCATCCGAGTCGACTTCGTGATACGAACCGAACAGCAAACGAACCTTAATATCAACCAGCTCATATCCTGCAAGATATCCACGCTGCATTGCGTCGCGAATGCCTTCCATTGTCGGTTTAATGAACTGACGCGGGATTGAACCACCGGAGATCTTGTCTTCGAAGACAAAACCTTCGCCCGGAGCCGGTTCGATCTCGAGCTCGACGTGGCCAAATTTACCACGGCCGCCCGACTGTTTCTTGTATATCTCTTTACCCGGTGCACTGGCAGTGATCGTTTCGCGATAGGCAACCTGCGGTTTACCAACGTTAGCCTCAACGCCAAACTCGCGCTTCATTCGATCAACAATGATCTCAAGGTGAAGCTCGCCCATTCCGGCGATGATCGTCTGACCAGTTTCGTGGTCTGTCGTAACCTGGAACGAAGGATCTTCCTGTGCAAGGCGATTAAGCGCGATGCCCATTTTATCTTGGTCCTGACGGGTCTTTGGTTCGACCGCGACACGCACGACCGGTTCCGGGAAATCCATCGACTCAAGAATGATCGGCTTCGATTCGTCCGAAACAGTGTCGCCAGTTGTGGTATTTTTCATACCGCCGATGGCCACTATTTCACCGGCCGATGCCGAATCAACGTCTTCACGCTTATTGGCATGCATTAGCATCAAACGGCCAACGCGTTCTTTTGAATCTTTGATCGTGTTCGTCACGTACGAACCTGAAGTGACCGTTCCCGAATAGATACGCACAAATGCGAGCTGCCCGAGATGCTTATCTGCCATCAACTTGAAAACAAGGCCTGAAAACGGAGCTTTCGCATCCGGCGGACGAGTTTCCAATTCACCAGTTTTCGGATTTTCGCCTTCGATAGCGGGAATATCGAGCGGGCTCGGAAGGAAATCGACAACTGCGTCAAGCAGAGTCTGTACGCCTTTGTTCTTAAACGCAGAACCGGTGAACACAGGGACGATCTTCATCGCCAATGTTCCGGCACGCAGGGCTTTACGAATCTCATCTTCTGAAACTGCCTCGCCTTCGAGGTATTTCATCATCAGATCGTCGTCAATAGCTGAAACGGCCTCGACCAGCTTTTCACGGGCAGCCTGTGCAGCCTCGACTAGATCAGCCGGAATATCTGTAACGTCGTAATTCGCACCTTTTTCTTCGTTGCTCCAAACGAACGCCTTCATAGTGATCAGATCAACCACACCCTTAAAGTGTTCTTCAATCCCGATCGGGATCTGCATTGCAACAGCGTTTGCACCAAGCCTAACCAAGATCGAATCGAACGAACGCTCAAATGAAGCACCTGCACGATCTAGCTTATTAATAAAGCAGATACGCGGCACGCCATACTTGTCAGCCTGACGCCAAACCGTCTCGGATTGGGGCTCGACACCTGCGACACCGTCAAATACACAGACCGCACCGTCCAAAACACGAAGAGACCGCTCAACTTCCATCGTGAAGTCAACGTGTCCCGGTGTATCAATGATATTTATTCGGTGTTCGACGTTATTGCGGGTCCAGAAACAAGTAGTTGCAGCCGAGGTGATCGTAATGCCTCTCTCTTGCTCTTGCTCCATCCAGTCCATTGTGGCAGTGCCTTCATGGACTTCCCCGATCTTGTGCGAAACGCCGGTGTAGAACAAAATGCGCTCAGTCGCCGTGGTCTTACCCGCGTCGATATGGGCCATAATGCCGATGTTTCTGAATTTGTCTAAACTTATGTTAGCCATTACTTATTAGTGCTTATCAGTAAACGGTAAGTGGTTAATTTCGCCACTAACCGCTTGCCGTTCACCATTTACCGTTAGAATCTGTAGTGAGCAAATGCCTTGTTCGCTTCTGCCATGCGATGGACATCGTCCTTTTTCTTGACCGCTCCGCCGCGTCCCGTTGTTGAATCAAGCAGCTCGCCGACCAATCTGTCGGTCATCGTCTTTTCGCTGCGATTTCGCGAGTTTCCGACGATCCAGCGTATTGCCAGTGTATTCCGTCTATCGCGGGTTACTTCGAGCGGCACCTGATATGTTGCACCACCGATACGACGCGATTTGACCTCAAGCGTCGGGGCAACCGTTTCTACTGCCTTTTTGAAGATCTTGAGCGGCTCTTCGCCTGTTTTGTCAGCGATCTTGTTCATCGCGCTGTAAAAAATTGCCTCGGCAACTGACTTCTTGCCCTGCCACATCATGCCGTTGATGAACTTGGTCACCAGCGTGCTGCCAAAGATCGGATCCGGCAAAACTTCTCGTCTTTCAGCTGTTCTTCTTCGTGCCATGCTAGATTATTTCGCTCCCTTAGGACGTTTCGCACCGTACTTCGAACGGGCCTGATTTCGGTTCGCGACGCCTGAGGCATCAAGCGTTCCGCGGATAACGTGATAACGCACACCCGGAAGATCCTTTACACGGCCGCCGCGAATAAGCACGATCGAGTGCTCCTGCAGGTTATGGCCGATGCCCGGTATATAAGTAGTAACTTCGATCT
>JBBSKW010000198.1:0-4138 GCA_038256005.1 Pyrinomonadales bacterium | reverse complement strand
CCGGGTGTTGTCGAAGTCCGCGATGATATTGCCAAACTTGTAGATGAACGTTGGAGCGAGTACTTCAAATAGATGAAGAGATGGTTGAAAAGAATTGGGCTCATTTTAGGCGCGATCGCGTTACTGATCGCAGTCTTTCTTTCGTATGCCTATTTCATTGAACCTCGGCAGTTCGTCATCGTTGAAGAGACGATCGCCGTTCCGAATTGGAGCAGCGATTTGAACGGTTTACGCGTCGTGACGATCGCCGACATTCACACCGGCTCGAATTACGCGCCGCCGGAACGCGTTCGTTACGTCGTTGAACAGGCGAACGCCCAGAACCCGGACATTATCGTTCTCCTCGGAGATTACGTCAGCGAAGCGAAATGGGATCGTAATTGCGTACGGAGCGCTTCAAATCGTCCGGATTGCACCGAACTTAAGATACCGGTCGAGCAAATTGCCGAAAGCTTAAAAGGGCTCAAGGCAAAGTACGGCGTATATGCCATCATCGGCAATCACGATTGGTATCACAACGAACAAAAGATCCATCGAACGCTCGAAGCGATCGCCGGCATTACAGTTTTGAATAACGAGATCGTCGAGATTCCCGTTAACGGAACAACGCTTCGGATCTGGGGCATAGAAGACTGGTATCGAAACAAGCAAGTTCCGCTCGACCCGTACAACGCTCTAAATCAAAAACAGAACATTATCGCGATCACGCATAACCCTGACACCTTGTTACACACGCCGCCCGGGTTTTCGATAATGTTCTCCGGCCACACCCACGGTGGCCAGCTTAATTGGCCAATCTTCGGGCCGAAAGCTGTGTTCAACGATCCTCGGTTCATGGACGGCCTGGCCGTTGTCGATGGTAAATTCGTTTATGTTTCGAGCGGTGTCGGTACGAGCGTAATACCTTTTCGATTTCGCGTTCCGCCAGAGATCAACTTGATCACACTCGACGCGATAAGCCCAATTCTGCCCGATCAAAACTAATGCGGCGATATTCGTTTTACATTTTGGGATTCCTAAGTCTCGCGATCGCAGTTCTTGCATACAGCTATTTCATTGAACCAAATCGTCTCGTAGTAAACGAAACAGAACTGGTCATTTCCCACCTCGATCCCGCATTTGATGGAATACGAATCGCCGCAATATCCGACATTCACGGCGGATCTAATGGAGCATCGCGCCAGAATATCGAGCGGGTGGTTCGGACAATAAACGAGCAGAATGCGGATATCGTTGTAATTCTAGGCGATTACGTTTCACACGAAGGTGACCCGGCAGACGCACCGATGCAGATCGAGGAAGTCGCGGAACTTCTCGCACCGATCGAGGCGAAGCACGGAGTGTTTGCGGTGCTGGGAAATCACGATGGCTTTTACGGAAAGGAACGTGTAGCTGCCGCGTTGAAGAACGGCGGGATCACTGTCTTGCAAAATGAGATCGCGAGCATCAACCACAACGGACGGACGCTGCGGTTACTCGGGCTCAACGATCATATGCAGTTCATTGAGTGGCGCTTGTACGATGAGCAAATTCGCGGAGTTTTGCAAAACGATGCACGCTCCGGCGATATTATAGTTTT
Source organism: Pyrinomonadales bacterium (assembly GCA_038256005.1). Taxonomy (GTDB): domain Bacteria; phylum Acidobacteriota; class Blastocatellia; order Pyrinomonadales; family Pyrinomonadaceae; genus OLB17. The sequence continues at coordinate 2,559 of JBBSKW010000198.1, read as the reverse complement.
ACAACACAGCCCTGATGTCTTCCGTCTTGTTAATCATTTCAAAGTTCCCGGTGACGATTTCCGGTTAATGATCGCCGGGCATTCACATGGTGGACAAGTGTGGTTGCCGGTGCTCGGAAGTCCGCTAGTACCTTCGTCATTCGGTCAAAAATACGTTTCCGGATTGATCGAGGAAAACGGGCGGAGAATGTTCGTGACAACGGGTATCGGGACAAGCCAGTTGCCATTTCGATTTCTAGTCCCGCCCGAGATCGCGGTCCTGACCGTCCGATCGAAATAGGTCGATGCTTCACCTCTTTCTCTTCAGATAATATCGTTCTGGCGATGGTCTGTGAGATTCAATTACTCTATCATCGAGGCGGTCACAGAATTCATCTTAGGAGAATATTGTGAAAAATTCTAACAATCTAGTTCCAGCGTTCACATCCCTGTGCTTTTTGGTTCTATTCGGCATTGCATGCGGCGGTTCTATAACCGAAACTTCCACCAATAGTGTATCTACTGCAAATGCGAAGCCACCTGCAAATACTACGGCGAAGGCCGCACCTGCACAGGACATTGCGGGCAGTTATTCGGCAACCGGTTCTAATGTTGACGGTGCGGGCAATTACACGGCCGACCTTAATGTGAAAAAACGCGACGATGTCTATCAATTTTCGTGGGCTAGCGGCGCGAAAACTTACGACGGCGTTGGTGTGCAAACAGGAAATACTGTTGCCGTCGCATTTACGGAAGGAGCAGATGGCAAGGGTTGCGGCGTCGTGCACTATTCGATCGCTGCGAACGGCGATCTAGACGGTAAAGCCGGCTATTGGGGCGTTAACAAGGCGGAGACCGAAACGGCAAAACGCAGAAGTGGAACCGACCTGGAAGGTCAGTATCAAGTTTTGGGTAAAAACGTTAGCGGAGCCGACTACAAGGGCGTGCTGAACGTCAAGAGGGACGGCGACGGTTACGCCTTCGAATGGAACACCGGCTCGATCGCAAAAGGTTTCGGTATTCGCCAAGGCGATACGGCCAGCATCGGTATCGGCGGCGACAAATGCGGTTTTGTTTCTTACGAAATTAGACCCGATGGAACGCTCGAAGGAAAATGGGGAGGCCAAGGAACGAAATCGTTCGGCACAGAAACGGCGAAAAAGAAGTAAGTGTCGGTCGCCCGCAGCTAACTAAAGAAAAATAACAGCGGTTACCGCTATAGAAAAGTACCGCAATGTTTTTGTGAACATAGGCTCTTTATGTCTGATTTGTTAAAGGTTTATAGAATAGCATAGGAGAATGCGGCTGAAAACACTTAATTTTTGAGTACTCAACGACTATACGTGAAGTTTCTCACGCATTTTGCTTAACTATTATCTCGGCCTTGATCGAATTTGCGATGTAGCATTGTTTGTGGGCTTCGTGGTGGAGATGTGCGATCTCTTCGGACGTTGGCACTTTGTTGCCGGCCCACTTGATCTGCGGATCCAGCGTTATGCTACTGATCCATTGCGAACCATTTGCGTCTGCGTTCAGTTCACCGACAGCTTCGTCCGTGTACGAATCAATTCGGAATCCATAATTCGCGGCCAGCCACAAAAACGTCAGCATATGACACGAAGAAGCCGCCGCAACCAGCGCCTCTTCCGGATCGACCGCCGCCTCGACCGAAAAGGGAAGCCTAACAGCATGCGGCGACGACGAAGCCGGAACCGTTACGCCCTTATCAAACTCCCAGACATGCCCTCGCGAATACCTGTTCTTGGTAAACATCTCCGGGGCGTCCGATTTCCAACTTATTTTTGCTGTATAAGGTGACATTTGCTACGTACCAAAATCTCGCACCGATTCGGTTACTCTCCGTTATAACTTCGCATCCAGAACAAAACAAAAATGTATGTTGCCGGTAATGTGAATGCAGACGCGATCAAAAGAAGGCCGTTCTGAATACCTTTACCTAATGACATAACCACTATTCCAACGACAGCAAGAGCAAGTACTAAAGGCCCAATCAAAAAAAAGAAACCAATAGACGCATATCCGCGGGCATATCCGTCCTGAATGGCGATTGCGAGAACAGCCAGAAGCAAGCCGAACGCTATAGGAGATAGAAAGCCGATTATTCTTGGCACATATTTCACTAGATTACGGCCTCAATCTATAAAGCATTCTCGGGAAAGGAATGGTTTCGCGGACGTGCTCGATGCCGGACATCCAGGCGACTGTTCTTTCTATTCCCATTCCAAAACCGGCATGCGGGACGGAACCAAAACGGCGGAGATCGAGATACCATTCGAAAGTCGCCTGGTCTAGGCCGTGATGCTTGAGTTGTGATTCGAGATACTCGAGCGAGGTCGCGCGCTCGCCGCCGCCGATTATTTCGCCGTAACCTTCGGGTGCTAAAAGGTCGATGCCAAGTGCACATTCGGGCCTGTCTTTATCTACTTCGAAGTAGAAACCTTTGATCGCGGTCGGGAAATGATGCACAAAGACCGGCAAGCCGAATTGTTTCGACAAATAAGTTTCGTCCGGAGCTCCAAAATCGCCGCCCCATTCGAAATTGTTTTCCAACTCGCCCTT
>JBBSKW010000197.1:0-4177 GCA_038256005.1 Pyrinomonadales bacterium | reverse complement strand
TGTGACCGAGTCAGTGTCCCTTGTCCGCTTGAAATACAGAACACGCGGCGGCGTAAAAGTATATACTCCAGAGAACGATCCCATTCGATATTTAACAAGTATCAAATCCAGGCGAAGCAAAATTTATGTCTTATCTAATGAAGAAATTAATGTTCTTGACGATGATGGTTTGTTCGATAACCATCGCAACTGTTTGTGTCTCAGCTCAGAGGGTTAACGTTGCCTTAAACAAGTCGGCGATTCAATCCAGTGACTATGACCGTAATGTCTTTCCTGCATCAAAAGCCGTTGATGGAGTGATGACAGGCACAGGAAACGACTTTACCCATACCAAGGACGGAAGCGGTAATTGGTGGCAGGTGGATCTCGGAGACTTGTACGATATTGACGAAATCGTCATTTGGAACCGGGTTGATGAATGTTGCTGGAACCGGCTTCAAAACTTTTATGTGATGGTATCTGAAATGCCGATCACGAGTAACAGCACGGAAAATAGTGCGTTTTCGGGTCCAAGTTCTTTCACAAGGAACTTTCCTAATGTGGAAATAGCAAAACGCGGAAAAGGTAGATGGGTGCGTATTTTTACGAATAACGGCACCATGGCGCTCAGTCTAGCGGAAGTGCAGGTATTCGGAAAGCCAGCCGGTGGTGCGTCGTCGCCAAATTCAGAAGACAACCCCGCAACGATATTATCGAGTCAGGCCAATGAGATAGCATTTTCGCCGGACGGAAGGACCCTTGCTAGTGTGGGCAATGACAAAACAATCAAGTTGTGGGACGTAGCGAGCGGCGCAAACATAAAAACGCTGTCTCACAGCGTTGGGTTTGCTGGATTGACTTCCGTAGCATTTTCGCCGGACGGCAAAACGCTCGCCAGCGGAGGCGGTAGCGGGATCAAACTATGGAGCGTGGCGAGCGGAGGCAACACCAAAACGCTAGCGGATGGTGTCGCCGGTTATTGGATAGATCTGGCGTTTTCGCCCGACGGAAAAACGCTTGCGAGCGGCGGCGACTCGATCATTCTTTGGGACATAGCGAGCGGCGCGAAAACCAAGACATTTGGTAGGATAAACCGCCGATTAGCATTTTCGCCGGACGGGAAAACGATCGTGTCGACCGGAGCGGAAATTGATATATGGGACTTGGCAAGCGGTACGAAGAGATCAGAAGTCTCGGGTTCCAGAAGTAGTGCCGTGATCTCGGTAGCGATTGCACCCGATGGGAAAACATTTGCCAGCGGAACCTACATCGGACCGATCAAATTGTGGAATATCGCAAGCGGTATGAACACCAAATCAATTGGCTCGAGCGACGATCTCCGATTGTCGGTAGCATTTTCACCGGACGGAAAAACGATCGCCAGCGGAGGCCAAACCACGATCAAGTTGTGGGACGTGGCGAGCGGTACGAACACCAAAACATTATCGGGTCACAGCGGTGGGGTGATTTCAATAGCATTTTCACCGGACGGAAAAACGCTTGCGAGCGCAAGCATGGACAATACTATCAGGTTGTGGCGTGTGAAATGATCTAGACTCGCAGGGTTTCGTGTTTTTGGGGGGTTAGCCGACACTTTGGGTGTGGAGACTTTGGTTACGGAAGATGTTGAGCGGGCGGCGGAGATAATTCGCGGCGGCGGGATCGTTGCGTTTCCGACCGAGACGGTTTACGGGCTCGGGGCGAATGCGTTTGACGGCGAGGCGGTCGCGAAGATATTCGCAGCGAAGGGAAGGCCGGCGGATAATCCGCTGATAGTTCACGTAAGCGACGCCGGGCAGATAGACGACATCGCGACGGAACTGAACGCCCACGCGGAAGCTTTCATCGCAAGATTCTTTCCCGGGCCGCTGACGATAGTTGCAAGAGCGACGGGCCGGGTTTCCGAAATGGCAACGTGCGGGCTGGAAACTATTGCTTTTCGTATGCCGGCGAATAAAACCGCACAGGAACTGATAAAAGCCGCTGGAACGCCGCTCGTCGCACCTTCGGCGAACATTTCGGGTCGTCCAAGCCCGACGACCTGGCAAGCTGTTTTGGAAGATCTTAACGGCAGGATCGATTGCATTCTAAAAGGCGAACCGACCGAGATCGGGCTCGAATCGACGGTCGTTGATTGTACCGGCGATGTTCCGATATTGCTTCGTGCGGGTGCGGTTTCTTTAGAAGAGTTAAGGGAAGTAGTTGCGGAAACTAAGCCTATAGATACAGCGGGCCTCCTCGAGATCCGCAGCCCGGGACTTAAGCACAAGCATTATTCACCACGTGCGAAGGTAGTAATTATTGATAACAACGCGAGCATAGATGACGCGTCCGAGGCGGCGTATATCGGAATCGATCTGCCGGTCGGAACGTTCGGTATGTTAAAGATCTGCTCGACGCCCGAAGACTATGCCCACGTGATGTTCGAATTCTTCCGCGAATGCGACCGAACTGGGATCGCTTTTATTTATTGTCAGGCAGTAGCCGAACAGGGAATCGGAACCGCGATAATGGACAGACTCCGACGAGCGGCAGAAGACGCGAACTAGCACGAAATTCTACACAGGTGTTTCCCGAACGACTGCGATCGCGACGTCGCCGTTTGAGGCGATAACTTCGTGCGGGAAGACCGTTTGGTTCTGCAATTCGTGTAACCATTCGACCGGCACGAGCACAAGTATTTGGCTATCGCCGGTCTGCTGGATCGCGGCTTTTAGTTCGAGCGGTCCGAACAGTTTTTTCAGCTTTCCATCGTCATTTCTGAGCTGGCGGCCGCTCGCGTAAAACTCGGCGTTGTGCGAGATCATGTGAAGGCCGACGACTTTTAAGTTGGAATATCCGCCAGCGTCGGCTACGGCGATCAGCGTCTTGACCGAATCGCGTTCGGCGAACTTCGGGACCACGAAGGTCAAGAGCGTGATGATGACTGCAAGGGTAAGAACAGCCGTGCCTTTTACAAGCACATCTCGCCACGCAAATTCGCCTACCCATTTATAGACAAAAACGGCAGCGATAATGATAGCGGGCGGAACCGCGGGCAGAATGTAGCCGGGAAGTTTCGAACCCGAAAACGAAAAGAACACCAGCGGCACCAAAAGCCACGAAGCCGCAAAAAGCAGCAGCGGCGAATAGGCGACGTTTTGATATCGCAGATCGATATCATCGCCGCCCATCAATAGCTGTTTCGCGCCCGACCAGATTCCCGCAAAGAAAAACGGCAGCCACGGGATCGTCATTAGCGGCAAAACCCAAAAGAAAAAATGAAACGGCTGTGGGTGAAGATATTTGTTTGAGGTGTATCGCTGGAAATGATGCTGGATGAAGAACTCGTCAATGAATTGCCAGCCGTGCGAGAGGTACATCGGCAGATACCAAAGACCGGCGACGAGCAACGCGACCGGCAAGCCCCAGAGCAATCCGATGTAAAAATCTTTCTTCGGCAGCCGTAGGCTCAAAACGTGAAAGAACGAAAGTATCGCAAACGGAAAAACTATCCCGACAAGCCCTTTTGCGAGCAAGGCAACGCCGATGAAAAAATAAAATGCGAACAGCCAACCGCGGGCTCGCCGATCGGTGTTCAGCGAAATGTGATCGAACAGAAAGTAACTAACACACGCGGCCGTGATCGGGAAAGTGAGAATTATGTCGAAGCTTGCCCCTCGTGAGAAAACGATTATCCCCAGCGTTGATGCAGCGATGAGCGCAAGATAATTGCCGAAGCCGTTCGCGACCTTTACGTCATTATTCGGCGAGAAAAACTTTGCGCCGAGCAGCCAAAGACTCGCGATAGTTCCGAGCCCAAACAGAGCCGAACCGAAGCGTGCGGCGAATTCGTTTACGCCGAAAGCGTTGTACGAAACGATCTGCAACCAATAAAGGAGCGCGGGCTTTTCGAACCAGTTAAATCCTCCGAGCGTTGTTGTGACCCAATCCGAACGATCGTACATCTCGCGTGCGACCTGCGCATAGCGAGGTTCGTCGGGTCCGAGTAGCGGCAGCGTAAGTCCAAAAAAATAGACGAAGACCGTGAGAACGGCGAACGAAAACCAGAAGTATCTAGACTTCAGAAATGCGGAAACTGCTTCCATCTTTGTTAATATCGCGTGCGTGACTGAAAATAAAAGTATTGCCGATAACGGTTTACGGTTCAAACGATGAAAGACGGGAAAACACTAAAAGCAGCAGCAGTTGGTGTCGG
>JBBSKW010000196.1:0-4179 GCA_038256005.1 Pyrinomonadales bacterium | reverse complement strand
GTAATAGTGGAGCCCCTCGACAAACTCCGGTTTGATTTCAGTCTTAGACGGACGCTCTTTCATACAGACCCAAAAATTCCTTGTTTCCTTCCGCACCCAATATCGGTGATTCTATCAAGCCGGCTAGCCGCAATCCGATAGAGATCGCGAAGCTGTTGATCTCATTGATAACGCGTTCGTGCTTCTCAGGCTCACGAACAATGCCGCCTTTACCAACCTCACCTTTACCGACTTCGAACTGCGGCTTGATCAGAACAACGATCTTAGCTTCTTGCTTCAACAAACGTAGAAGTGCCGGAAGTATCTTGGTGACGGATATGAACGACACATCCATTACTGCGAGATCAAACAGCTCGTCAAAATCACCCGGCGAAAGTTCACGAGCGTTTGTATTCTCCCTTACATCCACACGTTCGTCGCTACGAAGCTTCCAATCCAGTTGATTTGTTCCAACATCGATCGCAACAATTCGTGCGGCCCCATGCTGAAGTAAGCAATCGGTAAATCCGCCGGTTGAAGAGCCGATATCAATACAGGTGAAACCCTTGGGTTCAATTGAAAAGTCAACCAGTGCTTTTTCAAGTTTCAAGCCGCCACGGCCGACATACTTCGATTCCGGCGAATCGCCTTTGATCCGAATCAAAGCATCCGCACCAAAGGTTTCCGAAGCCTTTTCGATACGTCGTTCATTCACCAAAACGATGCCGGCCATTATCATTGCCTGAGCTTTCGCACGGGAAACGGCGAATCCTTTTTCATGAAGAAGTTTGTCGATCCGCTCTTTCGCCATCATTCCCGCTTAGTCATCCAGCGTGTCAGCTTCAAAGCTGACGATCTCGTCACCGTCAGTTGTGTAGTGTGCAGTTATCGGCCGACAGCAAATCTCACAATCCTCGACGTATTCCTGCTCCTCGATCGATACATCAAGCACGAAAGATATCTCCTGCCAGCAATACGGACACGTGAAAAAATGCTCGATCTCCATGAAGAATAACTTATCTTATTCCGGCTTCGAACGCTTGTGCGACAGTGGTATTCTACGGGCGTCTTAAGGAATTGAATCTTCACGATGGAACTACAACCCAAACTTAGAGCATTTACGAACTATGCCCGATTTGTGCTTTTGTTCAACGTGCTTGTGATCTTGTGGGGCGTGTTTCTTCGTGCGTCTAAGTCAGGCGACGGCTGCGGAGAACATTGGCTAACATGTCACGGCGAGGTCATTCCATCTGCACCGGAATTCAAGACCGTTATCGAGTTCACGCATCGGGTTTCGACCGCGATCGATGGCATACTGATGCTAATCTTGATCGTATGGGCGATTAGAATTTGGTTGAACTTCCGTGATCAGCAAAGCCGCCAGGTTTTGATCGCTTCTCTCGGTTCGTTCTTTTTCGTACTAACTGAAGCGGCGGTCGGTGCCGGGCTTGTGCTTACAGGTAATACGGCAGATGCAGTTACCAATGCAAGGCCGTTCTGGGCCATCGGTCATCTGATCAACACTTTCATACTTCTCACGTTCCTAACACTCACCGTGTGGTTTGCGGCGGCACCACGCCGATTCACATTCAGAAATACAGGTCGGCCGATTCTGTTGATCGCAGTAGCCGCTGCTGCATTGATCTTGGTCGGTGCAAGCGGATCGTTAGCAGCGTTGAGTAATATGCTTTTTCCGTCTCAGTCGCTTGCCGAAGGAATCGCAAAGGATCTTTCGGCCACCTCGAATATTATCCTCCGCCTTCGGGTGAGCCACCCGATCGTCTCAATTTTAACGGCGGGCTATTTGGTGTATCTATCTGGATGGCTGAAAAGAACTTCTGAAGACGATTCTACGGTAACGCGTTGGTCAAACTTAGTTTCGATTTTGGTTTTAGTTCAAATTGCTTTTGGTGCTGCGACGTTGCTTACTCTCGGGCCGATCGTGATGCAGCTTGGACATTTACTGCTAGCTGACGCGATATGGATCGCCTTCGTTTTGCTCTGTGCGAATTATTTCGCCCGCACACACACCGCAGAGGTTCATTCTTAAACTTCGCCGCCGCGGCGCCAGTGATCTCCGCAACGAACCAAATCGTCGAGCGAGCCTTGAAGATCTACACGTTTCTGCTCTAGCACGTCATCCCGAGCATCCGCTTCAACATAGATCGGGTCACCGACGAAAATCTTAACCTTTGCAAAGGGTTTCGGGATTTGCAGTTTGTCCCAACTATTAATCGTCCAGAAGCTGTTGGGCTGAAGCACGAAGGGCACCATCGGACATCCTGATTTCTTCGCAAGGAGAACCGGTCCGGACTTTGCAACATATCGCGGCCCCTTTGGGCCATCGAGCGTAAATGCGGTCGCATAACCGGCCCGCATTGCACGAATCATTCCCACCAGTGCCTGCGTTCCGCCACGAGTCGAAGATCCCTTGACCACTCCAAATCCGAATCGCTGAATGCAACGCGCGGTGTATTCGCTATCAAAACTTGTAGATGAAAGCACCAAGATCTTTCGATCGCGAAAATAATAGGCTCCGGAAACGATCCGGTCATGCCAAAAGACGTGAATTGGCTGTAGCCCACGTCGTTCGACTTCATCAAATCCTTCTTTGCCTGAGATCTCGAAGCGTAAGGTCTTGCCGATCAAGCGGATCAAAGACGCAAAGACAAAGCCAGCGATACGGATCACCATTCGCTGCTTGAACGAATAACGATCGAGCGGTTGAAAGTTGAATGCATCTTGAAATTGGTCCGGCACGGTTAGAAAAGAAGTAGCAAGATAGGGTATTATTTGCAACAAGCACTAAGCTCTTTTCGTAAAGATGCTTACCTCCCAACCCTTGATGAACAGAAGAATATTGATAATTGACGATCACGACGACCTTGCGACCTCACTTGAAGAGGTCTTTGTCGCCATTGGGCATACAGTTGCGATCGTCGAGAATCGAGAGGACGCAGTCAAACTCCAAGATATTGAAAGCTTTGATGTGGTGATCTCGGACCTTGATGTCGATGGCATAAAACCTGTTTCGTCGATTGTAGGTAACGGTGCCGAGTGCTTGCCTGCGATCAATATCGAAAGTACTGGCAAACACCTAAAAGCGTTCAAGATCTGCGCTGCTAATTTTCAAAGGGACGAGTTCAACGAAGAAGAATTACGCGATATAGTCGCAACGATCCTTGATTACAAGATCAAATTCGTGGACAAGGAGAGTGTTGTTCAGGATCTTCACGAGTATATTGAATTCGAACTACCAAGCGCGATCTCACCTATGCACGTCGTTCTCGATTATTTGATGAAACGGGTCGAGAAATTAGGCGTGATCAGCCCTGAACAGTCGAACTTGTTTATTGCCTTGGATGAAGCATTCGTAAACGCTGTGAAGCATGGCAATAAATTCGATGAGAATAAGCTTGTTCGTATCGCTGCTGAAGTTTCCAGCAAAGAGGCCCGGTTCACGATCGAAGACGAAGGTGAAGGCTTTGATGTCAACAATATTCCCGACCCGTTAGATCCTGCGAACCTTTTCAAAACGTCCGGTCGCGGTGTGCTCTTCATCTACAACATTATGGACGAGGTCAAATATAACGACCGCGGCAATCGGCTTACCATGGTGAAAAGGAGCGCCGTTCCCGATTCCACGGAAAACCGATAATCCACATTTCAGAACTCTTTTTCGATTCCTACAATTGATTCTTATCAAGCTTCGAAATACGCTTTATTTACATGAAGGTTACGATCGGCCAGATCAACACTACTAACGGTGATATTGACGGAAATGTCGCCAAAATACTGTCGGCAATGGCTAAAGCAAAAGCCGATGGATCCGATCTAATTGTTTTTCCCGAGGTTGCGATCCATGGCTATACATCGCAGGACTGGTTTCAGGACCGCGATATTATCTCAGCGTCGCTTGAACCACTCGACCGCATCATTCCTGAGACCGTAGGCATCACCGCCATCATCGGAACGATTCGGCCGAACGAGGACAAAAACGGACGTCGCCTGTTCAATTCGGCGGCCGTTATCTCAAACGGAAAATTGATCCGATTTGTCGATAAATCGCAGTTGCCGGAATACGATTTTTTTGACGATCCAAGGTATTTCGAACCGGTCAAGGACCCCAACGGTATTGTTGAGATCGTGGGGCGTGAGGGAGCTAAGCATAAAATAGGCGTCGTCGTTTGCGAAGATTTC
>JBBSKW010000195.1:0-4275 GCA_038256005.1 Pyrinomonadales bacterium | reverse complement strand
TTGAAAAAACCTGCTCGACCGCATAAACTCTTTTGTTTATTTCAGCCATTGATTTCATAACAGAGAAGCCATACATGACCGCAATAACCCCGGAGATCGTCGAGCAGCACAACCTTAAACCCGAAGAATACGAAAAGATCGGTGAGATAATGGGCCGCGAGCCCACTTTGACTGAGCTCGGTGTGTTCAGCGTGATGTGGTCGGAGCACTGTTCGTACAAGTCTTCGCGCGTTCACCTCAAACGTCTTCCGACGAGTGGCCCGCAGGTTATCGTACCGCCGGGCGAGAACGCCGGCGTAGTCGATATCGGCGATGACTGGTGCGTTGCGTTCAAGGTCGAATCGCACAATCACCCGAGCTTTATTGAACCGTTTCAGGGAGCGGCGACGGGCGTGGGCGGTATCTTGCGAGACGTGTTCACAATGGGAGCTCGGCCGGTCGCGGCAATGAACTCGCTGCGCTTTGGCCCTCTGTCAGAACCGCCTGCGTCAGCGGGCGGCCAGCCTGCAAATGAAGAACGTCGGAAAGTTCTTAATCGCAACAAATCTATTCTGAAAGGCTGTGTCAAAGGCATTGGCCATTACGGGAACTGTTTCGGCGTTCCGACGATCGGCGGCGAGGTCGTTTTTGATGAGTCATATTCGCTCAATCCGCTGGTCAATGCGTTCGCTCTCGGTATCGTTAGAAAAGATCAGATCTTTTTTGGTAAGGCCGAAGGTATCGGGAATCCAGTCTTGTATGTTGGCGCAAAGACGGGCCGCGACGGCATTCACGGCGCGACGATGGCATCGGCCGAGTTTGATGACGAGGCTCTAGAAAAACGTCCAACCGTTCAGGTTGGCGACCCTTTTCTTGAGAAACTACTTCTCGAAGCTTGTCTTGAGGCAATGCGGAGCGGAGCGATCGCCGGAATTCAGGACATGGGGGCGGCTGGGCTGACATCTTCGTCAGTCGAAATGGCAGCTCGTGCCGGAACCGGATTGGAGCTTGATCTGACGCTCGTTCCTCAACGCGAAACCGGAATGACAGCTTACGAAATGCTGCTGTCGGAGTCGCAGGAACGAATGCTTATCGTTGCTCGAAAGGGTCGCGAAAAAGAGTTGGTCGAGATCTTCATTAAATGGGATCTCGATGCCGTCGTTATCGGCAAAGTGGTCGAAGGCGATCGGCTCAAGATCGTCCACAATGGTGTTCTCGAAGCAGATCTGCCGGTGCAGGCATTGACGGACGAGGCACCAAAATATAACCGGCCGATGGCCGAGGCAAGTTCAAAGGTCAAAGTTCAAAGTTCACAGGTAGACTTTGAACTAGGAAGTTTTAACCTTGAACAAGCGTTGAAAACGCTGCTCGCGTCGCCCAACATCTGTTCTAAACATTGGGTTTACGAACAGTATGATTCGATGGTGCGGACGAACACCGCCGTTTTGCCCGGGGCAGATGCGGCTGTAATCCGCATCAAGGAAACGCGTAGAGCGGTAGCGATGTGTCTCGATGGGCCGGGTCGATATGTGGCTGTCGATGCGAAAGAAGGTGCGAAACAAGCGGTGGCAGAGGCTGCGAGAAACGTCGTTTGTGTCGGGGCAAAACCTATCGCCGTCACCAACTGTTTGAACTTTGCTTCGCCGGAACGGCCGGAAGTAATGCGTTCGTTCTCAGACGTGATCGATGGCATTGCCGAAGCATGCGAAGCGTTTGAAACGCCGATCGTTTCCGGAAATGTCTCGTTTTATAACGAAACCGACGGGCGGGGAATTTTGCCGACGCCGACGATCGGCATGGTCGGCCTGATCGAAGACACGCGAAAGATCGTCACGCAAGGTTTCAAGAACGACGGCGACATCATCGCTATGCTGGGCCTCACAATGGAAGGCCTTTCGGTAAGCGAATACGCAAGCGTTCTCCACGGCATTTCGACCGCCCAAATGATCGAGAGCGGAACGCTGCCGCCGATAGATCTGAACCTTGAGAAACAAGTTCAAGAAACCTGCCTCGCTCTCGTCGAAGCCGAGGTGCTTTTTTCAGCGCACGATTGCTCCGAAGGCGGCTTAGCCATCGCTATCGCCGAAAGCTGTTTCACATCGCTTGGCCGCGAAGCGATCGGAGCCTCGATCGAATTGTCAGCCGGAAACCTTTCAAGAGAAGCATTGCTCTTCGGTGAATCGCCTTCAAGGATCGTGATCACTTTTGCTCCCGCGGATCTCGACAAGGTTAATAAAATAGTCGGTAATTGTCCTTTTTCGATAATCGGTGAAGTGCGCGATGATAGCCTTGGCATTTCCATCGACGGAGAATCGGTCGTCTCATCATCTGTTGCCGAACTCGAAGCGATCTGGGAATCTGCGCTCAAAGAAAAACTTACATAACCGGCACTTGCTGAGCCGATTCGATCGACCAATATGAGAGAAGATCAGGAACCAGTACCGGAGAACGAAAAACCGAGCACATTCTACTTCCGTATCTTGGATCGCATCGAGCGGGTCGGGAATAAGATACCGAATCCGGCATTCCTGTTCTTTTTGCTCGCCGTGCTGGCTCTGGTGTTTTCGGCGGTCGTTGCGTGGGCCGATATTTCGGTGATCCATCCCGGAACAAAAGAATCGGTCAAGGCCGTGAACCTACTTACGGTCGAAGGTTTGCATAGAATTCTGACCGGACTGATCACGAATTTTACCGGTTTCGCACCGCTCGGCGTGGTGCTTGTAGGCATATTAGGAATCACGGTTGCCGAGGCAAGTGGTTTGATCTCGGCCGCTCTTCGCATCCTGGTAATGAACTCGCCTAAGCGGCTATTGACCGCCGTAGTTGTGTTTGCGGGCGTGATGTCGAACATGGCGAGCGACATCGGCTATGTCGTCTTGATTCCGCTTGCGGCGCTGATGTTTTTGGCGGTTGGACGGCATCCTCTTGCGGGACTCGCGGCTGCATTTGCGGGAGTGTCCGGCGGATTTTCCGCAAATCTTTTACTAGCGCCTACCGATGCATTGCTTGCCGGTCTGACCCAAGAGGCGGCGCGGATCATTGACGCGGCTTACGTTGTCACGCCCGCGGCAAACTACTACTTTCTGGCGGCCTCGACATTTCTCGTTACTATACTCGGAACGTGGATAACCGAAAAGGTTATCGTCCCGCGGCTCGGCGAATACACAGGCGACGTGGTTGCTGACAAACTAGAGCGTTTGTCGGCCGATGAAAAGCGGGGTTTGCTTTGGACCGGCGTTGCCGCGGCGATATTCGTCGGGCTGATTCTCTGGGGCACAATTCCTGAAGATGGCTTTTTGCGCGATCCCAAAACGGGAAGTCTGATCCGTTCGCCATTCCTCACCGGCATAATTGCGGTCGTCTTTTTCGGCGGCGTGCTGCTCGGGGTTGTTTATGGGTTTGCTTCTAAGAGCTTTACGAAGATCGACGACGTGGTCCATGCAATGGAAGGCGGTATGCGGACGATGTCGGTTTATCTCGTCCTAGCATTTTTTGCGGCGCAATTCGTTGCCTTCTTCAATTGGTCAAACCTTGGGCTAATACTCGCGGTCGAAGGAGCAGAGGTGCTCAGGTCACTCGAATTGAGCGGTATAACCCTGATCATTGCCTTCGTTGTTCTATCAATCCTGCTCGATCTATTCATCGGCTCGGCGTCGGCAAAGTGGGCCGTGATGGCGCCCGTATTTGTTCCTATGCTAATGCTTCTCGGCTATTCGCCCGAGCTGACACAGGCTTGCTATCGCGTCGGCGACAGCGTCTGCAACATCGTCACCCCGCTGATGTCATACTTTCCGCTGATCGTCGCTTTCGCTCAGAAGTACGACCCGAAGGCCGGCATCGGCACGATAATGTCGCTGATGATCCCCTATTCGATAGTCTTCTTTATCGGTTGGACGCTGTTTCTGGTTATCTGGTTCGTTTTCGAATTGCCGCTCGGCCCCGGCGCGGGAATTTTCTACCAGTTTGTCGAGGCGGCTCCGCAATAGAAGGCTTGCGGATGGTATTCTAAGCTTGTGCCCGCTGGTGTTTATCTACACATTCCGTTCTGCAAGTCGCGGTGTTCTTACTGCGACTTTGCGACTGACGTCTATCGCAGCAGCGATGCGGTGGAGAAATACGTTGATGCGTTGGTTCGCGAGATCGTGTCAGAACCTCCTGCGTCAGCGGGCGGCCAGTTTGTTAAAGAGCTTCCAGGCGAAATGAGCTGGCCCACCGCTTCCGTTGCGCGTTCTGACATTGACACCATATACTTCGGCGGCGGAACGCCTTCGCTGCTCGAACCCGCTCAGCTAGATA
>JBBSKW010000194.1:0-4354 GCA_038256005.1 Pyrinomonadales bacterium | reverse complement strand
TATTCCAAATCTGCACATGCCGGCAGATGGTTGGCATTTCGAGCGGTAAATGCAGACGGTTCGACGGCCAACGCACTCCCCGGTGCGACTGCCATAACGGTAAACATTGAAAAGGGAACGCCCTCTGCCGAAGGACCGATTAAGACGACCGTTGCTCAAAGCTTCAGTTTTCAGACCTATGGCCCGATGAAGTTCGTTAACGCAATGTGCGGTTGGCAGAACAACAAAAATTGTTCGCCTTTCGAACAATGGATGATCCAGTTCAGCAATTCGATCGAGAGCTCGAAATTCACGAAAGAAATGGTGAAGATCGAGCCTGCTATCGAAGGTGCGAATATTTATCCATCGGGGAATTACATATACATTGACGGCGTCAAGAAAGGGCGGACGACTTACAAGATCACTATTGACGGAGCACTTCCGGACACGTTTGGGCAAACGCTGGGCCAGAATGCTACGGCAACGATTAAGGTAGGCTCGGCTGATTCGAACATGTATGCCCAGGGCGGCTTTATGTCGGTTATTGATCCGACCGCTAAGGCCGCATTTTCGATATATTCGACCAACTATTCGAACGCCCGTGTAAAAATGTATCGCGTTAAGCCGCATGATTGGAACGCCTACCAAGAGTACGTGCGATACATAAACTATAACGACGGGAAAAGGCCGATAATGCCTGGACAGTTGCTGTCGGATAAGGTCGTTCCGATCAAGAATGTTGCTGATGAAGTGGTTGAAACTAGAATCGACATCGCTTCCGTTCTGGACGGTGGTTTTGGGAACATTGTGCTAGACATAGAACCGACCGTTCGCAAAGATCAATACGACCGAACACGCATCGTAACCTGGGTTCAGGCAACGCAGATCGGATTAGATGCGTTCGTTGATAACACTGAACTTGTAGGATTCGCAACCGAACTCTCGACCGGAAAGCCGCTCGCCGGGGTCGGGCTTTCGATCTATCCGAATGAAGGTTCGGTGGTCAGTGCCAACCAAAATGAAAGTGCCGAAGAAAAAGGTTGGATCGAATCTGCATGGGAATGGGT
This sequence comes from Pyrinomonadales bacterium, assembly GCA_038256005.1. Taxonomy (GTDB): domain Bacteria; phylum Acidobacteriota; class Blastocatellia; order Pyrinomonadales; family Pyrinomonadaceae; genus OLB17. Next base: position 3,308 of record JBBSKW010000194.1, on the reverse strand, counting down.
AACAGGCACTGGCGGCCCGAGCGATGGTGCTTTGGATTCGGATGGATCGGCGTTAGAGATCGAAACGATCGAGCCCGCACAGACAAATCGTACGGGTGCGAACGGGATTCTCAGGCTCGCCTTGTCGGCGAAACCATCGGAAAAAGGAATGAATCTTCTCATCGCGACGCGCGGTAAAGATGTGGCGTTCCTTCCAGAAAATACAGATTACTATTGGCAGCAGAACGGTTCGTGGTATCAAAAACCTTCCTACGATTCGCTCAAGTGGTTCGTTTTCGACGACCGCAAAATGTACAAGCCGAACGAAGAAGTTTCGGTCAAGGGATACATTCGAAAGCAGACCGCCGGAAAGCTTGGCGACATTGAAGGGCTTGGCGACGCCGCGAGCGGCCTAACTTGGACGGCCTACGATCCGCGAAATAATGAGATCGCTAAGGGCACGGCGAACTTGAATGCTTTCGGAGCTTTCGATCTGAAGTTCAAACTGCCCGATAACGTGAATCTTGGATACGCACGGATAGATTTTTCGACCAGCAGCAGTATTGAAGGTGCGAGTTTCAGTCATCAGTTCCAGATACAAGAATTTCGACGACCCGAGTTTGAGGTGCAAGCAAAGGTCGAAAGCGAAGCTCCGCATTTTGTTGGCGGCACGGCTGATCTTTCGGTCGAGGCGAAATATTACGCGGGCGGCGGTTTGGCAAATGCAGAAGCAAACTGGACCGTTACCGCGACTCCGACTAGCTACACGCCGCCGAATCGCGACGACTTTACCTTTGGCACCTGGGTTCCATGGTGGCGCGTTTATGATTATTACGGCCGAGGGCCATCCGGTCCGAGTTCGACGCAAAATTTCAAGGGCGTGACCGATGCAAGCGGCAGGCATTTGTTGAAGATCGATTTTGAATCGGTCAAGCCGCCGCGTCCATATACCATCGCTGCGTCGGCATCCGTTCAAGACGTGAACCGACAGACCTTTGGCGGTTCGACCTCACTGCTTGTGCATCCATCCGATCTGTATGTCGGTATAAAAACACCGCGGACGTTCGTTCAGAAAGGCGAAAATATACATATCGAATCGATAGTTTCCGACCTCGACGGAAAGCTGATCGTAGGCCGCGATATTGAGATCAAGGCTGTCTTGAAGGACTGGCGCTACGATTCCGGTTCGTGGAAAGAGATAACCGTTGATGAGCAAACGTGCACGGTTAAATCGGCGGACACAGCGGTCAAATGCAGTTTTGTCGCCAAGGAAGGCGGCCGATACACGATCACTGCAACAGTTATGGATGACCGCGAGCGGTTCAACGAAAGCGAATTTACCATCTGGGTTCCGGGCGGAAAGACTCCGCCGAAACGGGCCATCGAACAGGAAGACGTTCAGATTATTCCGAGCAAAAAAGACTACGCTCCGGGGGAAATTACAGAGCTTCTGGTTATCTCGCCGTTCTCACCGGCCGAAGGTGTGTTGACGCTTCGCCGGGAAGGCATCGTCAAGACTGAACGTTTCTCGATGAAAGATTCGTCGATCACGCTCAAGATCCCGATCGATGAAAAATATCTGCCGAATATTTATGCAAAGGTTGATCTTGTCGGTTCGGCAGAACGGCAAAACGACAAAGGCGAGGTTGATCCAGAACTTTCGAGACGGCCCGCGTTTGCAAGCGGCAATATTAATCTTTCGATCTCGACCGAAACGCGAAAGCTAACCGTAACCGCCGAGCCCAAAGACACGATGCTCGCTCCCGGAGGCGATACTAAGGTTGATATTCAGGTCAAAGATCATCGCGGTGAACCGGTCGCAAATAGCGAAGTCGCGGTCGTGGTCGTTGACGAAAGCGTGTTGGCTTTATCCGGTTATCGGGTCGCCGATCCGATGAGTGTTTTTTACACGCCGCGTGGGACGGGCGTAACCGATTATCATCTGCGAAAGGATGTTTTGCTTGGCAAGCCTGACGATGTAAACCCGCCGCCACCGCCGCCGTCGGCGGACATGGTAAATGCAACGGAGTCGTCGATTTCATATTCAATGGCGCCGGGCGCGGCGATGCAGCGCGGCCGTTCCGACCGAAAAGATAAGAACTCTTTCGAACTTGACGGTGTGGACAATTCGATGTCGCCTGATACGCCGATAAACCTTCGACAAAATTTTGATGCCCTGGCCGTCTTCTCGCCCTCGGTGAGGACCGATTCGAAAGGCAAAGCAACGGTCGATGTAAAGCTGCCCGACAACCTGACGCGTTATCGCATCACGGCTGTTTCGGTTGACCAGGGCAAACGCTTTGGAAAGACCGAATCGAATATTACTACCAAAAAGCCGTTGATGGTTCGACCCTCGGCTCCGCGATTTATGAACTTCGGTGACAAGATCGAGTTACCGGTGGTGGTCCAGAACCAGACGGATCAGGACATGGCGGTCGATGTTGGAATTCGTGCGACCAACGCCGAATTGACCGCCGGAAGCGGAAAGCGTGTGCTTGTTAAAGCTAACAGCCGCGAAGAGGTTCGTTTCCCCGTCTCGGCGGTGAAGGCCGGAACGGCACGATTCCAGATAGCGATAAATTCGGGTAAACACAACGACGCGGCGGAGATCTCGCTGCCCGTTTGGACACCGGCGACCACCGAGGCGTTCGCGACCTACGGCTCCACCGATGCGAACGGTGCAATATTTCAACCGGTTCAAACACCGGGCGATGTCTATTCGCAGTTTGGTGGTCTTGAGGTTACTACCAGTTCCACACAGTTACAGGAATTGACCGACGCTTATATCTATCTTGCGAATTATCCCTATGGATGTTCGGAACAGATATCGTCGCGTATGATCTCGACCGCTGCCTTGCGTGATGTTCTGAACGCTTTCAAAGCTAAAGATATGCCGACCGCGGCACAGCTTGAGGCGCAGTTTGCTCGTGACATTCAGGTGCTTCAATCGCGGCAGAGAAGCGACGGCAGCTTCGGCCTCTGGAAGCGTGATCGTGAGCGCTACGAATATCCGTTCCTCACGATCCATGTTGCACACGCTTTGGCACTCGCGAAAGCGAAGGGTTACAAAGTGCCGCAAGAAATGATCGACCGAACGAAGCCGTTCCTTTCGAACATCGAAAGCAAGTTGAAAGATCAGTGGTATATGGCGTCGCCGAAGACGCGTTGGACGATCTCAGCTTACGCCTTGTACATCCGCGACATGATGGGCGACAAGGACGTTGCAAAGGCGAAGAAGCTTCTTGCCGAAGCGACGATCGAGAAGATGCCGTTCGAGGCACTTGGCTGGGTGTTGTCCGTCGTCGCAAACGATCCCAGTTCTAAAGTTG
>JBBSKW010000193.1:0-4381 GCA_038256005.1 Pyrinomonadales bacterium | reverse complement strand
CGATCTTTTCGTATTCTTCGGGTTTAAGGTTGTGCTGCTCGACGATCTCCGGGGTTATTGCGGTCATGTATGGCTTCTCTGTTATGAAATCAATGGCTGAAATAAACAAAAGAGTTTATGCGGTCGAGCAGGTTTTTTCAAACTGCCGCCTATAAACTCTTAAATGTCTGTTTACGCCAAAAGCCAGACTCTACTGCAATTCTACTGCATCGCCGGAGCACCCATTGCGGCCCATTCCTCTTTTGAAGGGCCATAAACGCCGGGTACCGCCAAGCCTGCCTGTCGCATTAAAACGGTCATTTGGCCCCGATGATGGGCTTGATGAGCGATCAGATAATGCAGGGTCAGCCCGCGTGCCCATGTCTCCCCATACATCTCGTCGCTTTCGAAAAGCGTTTCATCGTTCCAATTTGCGCTGACTTGTTCAGTAACCGAATGCGCCGCTTTATCGTATGTCGCGGCGATGTCGGCCGCTGAATCGGGCCGATCAAGGTCGTGGCCCGGCGCGTCGATCTTGAGGCCGACTAGGCCGAGCATTTCGCCGAGCGTCTGCGTTAAATGCCAGCAGAGGAATCCGAGATCGCGGCCTTCTTCGGTCACCTTTTGGCCAAGCGATTCGTCGGTCAAATAGGCCAGTGCTTTGTGCGTCATTTCCGCTTCGTAAGTCCACGCTTTACTAAAATCATCTAGTTTTCGAAACATATCTCCTCCCGTAATATACTGTTGCATCGACGAAACTACACCTGCGTGGATGCATTGTCAAGAACGAATTTAGCATCGGTTCCCGACAACTATTTTACTTCGGTTTTTGGCAAGATCTTGTTTATTTCGGCACGTAGAGTTTCGAGTTTAACAATGCCCTGATGCGAATAGGCGAGTTCACCAGTCGACGCGAAAAGGACGGTGAACGGCAGACCGCCGGCCCAGTCCTTTGAAACCGATGCGATAGCGGCAGTTTCGTCGGGAGTGATAAGCAAATACGACGGCATTGTAGCCTTCATCTGGCGAAGAAACTTTGGAACGCCAGTCGCAAGCTCCTCTTCAAAATCGAGCGAAACGATAATGAAATCGATCTTTCCCTTGAATTCGTAATCGACCTTTACAAGGTCGGGAAATTCTTCGATGCACGGTGTGCACCAAGTCGCCCAAAAATTGATCAGAAGCGGCTTCCCGTTCGGTTTGATCAACGAAGCAAACTGCTTTTCATCGATCTTGGTAACGCTCGGCTGGGCCGGAGCCGCGGTTTTCGCTATTGTTTGGGACGAAACAGAAACGGCAAAAACGAGAACGAAAAGCCACCCCAATGAGATGGCTTTCGCTGAACTAAAGTTGAACGTATCTCGCATTATTGAACCGGCGGTTTGCCTGCCATACTGACGCGTTTGATCGAACATCCGAAGGCATTCGTTTTCGCCTTTTCGATCGCATTACCGGCCAATGCTGAATCAAAAGCAGTCTTTAGATACTTATCCTGAATATTCTTGCCCGAACGATCATTATCGATCGCACCGTGGTATTTCAAAATATTGTTTGCGTCAAAATAGAACGCTTCCGGCGTCACAGTTGCACCAAATTGATTGGCGAGTTTGTTGTCGGTATCGATCAGCATCGGGAACTTGAAGTTCTTCTGTGCGTCGGTTGTTACCCATTCGAGGGATTCGGCGTCACGATTGTTAGCATTCACGCCAATAAACGTGATCCCTTTAGCCTGATATTCGGCAGCGATCTCATCGATACGCGAAATGTACGCCTTGACGACGGGGCACTGTGCCGACAGGAACATTATTACCGCACCGTTCTTTCCTTTCAGATCGTTGAACGAATGTTCCTTACCATCAGTTCCGGTAAGTTTGAAATTCTCAAGCTTCGCCCCGATCTCCATTCCACCAGCGCTGGTTACGCTTGGATTCACGACAAAACCAAGCATTGCGAAAAGCGATAAAACGACAAGTATTCTTTGCTTCATGGCTAAAACGTCTCCCTATCTAAAGTATTCTTTAATCGTAACAAACCATTCCCGGTGAAACAACTCTTTTTGATTTTCTATCTTGCTGTTTACGGCTCAGGGCTGGTTTCGGTTTCACTGAGCTTTTATATTGCTCATTGGACAAAGTTTTTTGTTCGCGGAAACCTTCGTTCGATAGCGAAATGCTATAATCTTGCCGATTTCTCCAATGATCGAACCCGGCACACAAATCGAGCAATATCAGCTCATCTCGGTCCTCGGCACCGGCGGAATGGGCACGGTCTTTCTTGCCCGAGACAAGAAGCTCGGCAGAAAAGCCGCTTTGAAATTTCTTGCCAAAGAATTCGTCGGCGACGGCGACCATCTCGAACGATTCGTCCGCGAGGCGAGAGCCGCGTCGTCGCTCAATCATCCGAATATCTGCACGATCTTCGATATATTTGCCGATTCGCCCCACCCATTCATCGCGATGGAGTTTGTCGAAGGTGAACCGCTTTCGACAATGATCGCCCGCGGCCCACGTGCTGTCCGCGAAACCATAGACATCGCGATCCAGGTTGCCGATGCCCTTCACGAGGCCCATGCCAATGGGCTTATCCACCGCGACGTAAAGCCGGCGAACATTATTGTTACGGCTCGCGGGCGAGCAAAGATCCTCGATTTCGGACTAGCCAAAAAAGTCGCTGCTCCGCTCGGGGAACTGAGCGATCTGTCTGTAACGCGGCCGGGAATGATACTCGGTACGGCTTCGTACATGTCGCCCGAACAAGCTCGCGGGCTTGACCTCGATCCGCGTACTGATGTCTGGAGTCTGGGCGTGACCATGTTCGAAATGATCACGGGCAAGTTGCCGTTTTCAGGCGAGACGGTTGCGGATACTCTTGCTTCGATTCTAACAAAAGCAACGCCGACCGCTAGCCTTTCAGGCAGTGAGATGATGCCCGAATTCGATCAGATAATTTCGCGGGCGTTGGAGAAGCGGCCGAGCGAAAGGTACGAAAGCGCTGCTGAATTAATAAACGACCTTAAGACTTTGAATGCGACTTTGGCGGCGGCAATGTCGGAAAGGTCGGCAAGGGCCGAAGCCGCCGATCGAAATGATCGGACGCACATATTTTCGAATGCGACGACCGAATTCGGGCCGCGTCTTCTTACCGGTGAAGATATTCGTGCCCGGAATCTCCGACCAAATAATCTGTCGACAGTTCTTAGCCCGATAATCGGCCGGGAACGTGAACGCAATGATGTTATCAAGCTTCTCCGAGACGACGCGTCGCGGCTTGTGACCTTGACGGGCATCGGCGGTGCCGGAAAAACGAAGCTTGCTCGCTCGGTCGCCGAAGAAGTGCTTGCAGATTTCACGGATGGCGTTTATTTCATCGAGCTTGCGTCAATTACCGATCCGGATCTGGTCATTCCGGCGATCGGAAAGCCGCTTGGGATCGAAGATGGAGGAAGCCGCCCGATCTTTAATTCGTTGATCGAATGGCTAAGCGGAAAAGAGATTCTCCTTGTTTTGGATAACTTCGAACAGGTGGCCGAAGCGTCAGATATTCTTTCTAGAGTCCTGGAACAGACAGAGAAAGCAAAGATCCTCGTAACGAGCCGCTCGCTTCTGAAGCTCAACTTTGAACGGGAATTTGCCGTACCTCCGCTTTTTGTGCCGACAAACAAAACGGATTCGATCGATGAAGTTCGAACCAGCGAATCTGTACGGCTATTCGAAGCCCGAGCACGGGCGGCAAAACCCGGTTTCAGCGTCAACGCTTCCAACGCTTCTACCATCGTTAACATTTGCTCACAGCTTGACGGACTTCCGCTTGCGATCGAGCTAGCCGCGGCGCGAATCCGGATCCTTTCCCCCGAATCGATCTTTGAAAGATTGGGCGACCGGATGCAGCTCCTTAGCGGCGGCGGTCGTGATCTGCCCGGTCGGCACCGAACAATGCGCGACATGATCGCGTGGAGTTACGACCTGTTAACCGACGAAGAGAAGAAGCTTTTCAGGCGGCTGGCGATATTCTCCGGCACCTTTAGCATTGAGGCTGCCGAAAATATTTGCGGCAGTTCCAACGAAAATTCGACAGTAGGAAATATTCTCGACCTGGTCGCATCACTTTCTGAGCAAAGCCTTATCACGGAACGAACATCTCCACTAGGCGAGATACGTTTTCGGATGCTTGGGGTTGTTCGGGATCACGCTCTGGAGCTGTTAAAAGCCTCCGGCGAATTTGAACGATTGTCAGAGGCACACGCCGCGTTCTTTACGCTTGCCGTCGAAGACGCGGAGCCAAAGATCCAGACCGCGAGCCCGGGCGAGATATTTCAACTATTTGAGATCGAGCACGATAACATCAGGGCCGCGATCTCGTGGTCACTGGTGGAATCGCCCGAGCAGGCTATCAGGATCGCAGT
>JBBSKW010000192.1:0-4407 GCA_038256005.1 Pyrinomonadales bacterium | reverse complement strand
GATCTCAACCCTGACGCCCATCGTGTTATAACCCATTTGCCGAACCTTGCCTTCGCTAAGAATATCGAGGCTCTTAACGACCTCAAGCAAAGCTTTCCAATTCCATACGTTCGCGTTGAATTCGTAGTTCTCGGAACTCATGTCATGCAGTGTAAAGCTCATATATTTTGATAACTTTAATAGAAAATGCTAATCGTGAACGTCTTGAATAGTCAATGGATCGTTCGGCAGACTATAATTAAATTTCATTCCGATGAAATATGATATCGCATTCCGGATAATCGTGACGAAACCGCTGGATGGGGTTGTGATGCGCGTCCAACGCGGCCGCGACGAATTGCTTGAGCCTGTAAAGTCTTCCACTGACGCTTTGGTCTTTGATCTTGAGGTAACAGCGGATATGTCCGGTGTATCGCCCAATTTTCTTGGCAAATATGCACAGGGACCGAAAACCGCCCGTTTCGTTTATGTGAATTCGGGACGATATGCCGGACAACACGGTACCTGCTGGGACCGGCGAGCCAAGCTCTCATTGATGGAAATAACCAACGAGCAGATCGATAAGGTCTTGGCAAAACCAGGCTCGCAATTAGAGACAACGATCCGCGGAGTGGGTAGCGACGGGGGGCCGACCTGTGCAAGTGTCAAATACTTAGTTTGGGAAGTAAAGAAGTGAATCGGGACAAATATCTCGACCGGATCGGGATTGGCGGCCAGACGTATGCAGCAACCGCAAAAAGTCTGCGACGGCTGCAGGTAGCGCATTTGCTTAGCATACCGTTCGAGAATTTGAACATTCATTGGAATCGGCCGATAGTTTTGGATATCGCGAAGTTCTACGACAAGATCGTCGGAAATAAACGTGGCGGATTTTGTTACGAGCTTAACGGGCTTTTCAACGAGCTGATTGTTTCGTTCGGTTTTAAAACACGGCTTATCTCTGCGAGAGTGTTCAACGGGACAGAGCATGGACCGGAATACGACCATGCTGCGATCATCGTCACGATCGGCGAGGATGAATATCTTGCTGATGTCGGCTTTGGCGATTTTATTGCGGAACCACTGCGTTTTGTTTTAGAAGAAGAGCAAAAGGACAGAACCGGCGATTTTATGATCCGGAATTTCGCTGACGGCTATCTCGAAGTAGCGAAACGCGACGGCGACGCTTGGCGAAGCCAGTACATTTTTCGAGACGTAGCCAGGAAACTTTCGGAATTTACCGAGATGTGCGACTTCCAGCAGTATTCGCCGGATTCGCATTTTACGAAAGGAAAAGTTTGTTCGCTGATGACCGAAAACGGGCGCAAGACGCTAACCGACAAGTCCTACATCGTTACTGAACTCGGCGAACGGATTGAAAATGACGTAACTTCTGAAAGTGATTTCGCGCAGATCCTAATTCGCGAATTCGGAATGAAAAAGCCACAATAATTTTTATGTCTGAGTCAATTTCATATGCGGACGCAGGTGTTTCGATCGACAATGCCAATAAGGCTGTTGCGAAGATCCGCGAATACGCCAAGAGCACATTTAACGAAAGAACACTTACGGAAATAGGTAGCTTTGGCGGGATGTTTTCCGGAGCCTTTCCTGATATGGCCGAGCCAATACTGGTCGCTTCGGCTGATGGTGTCGGCACGAAGCTCAAGCTCGCGTTTGAAACCGGCATTCACAACACGGTCGGTGCAGATCTGGTAAATCATTGTGTAAACGACATTTTAGTCCAAGGTGCGAGGCCGCTGTTCTTTCTCGATTACTTCGCCACCGGAAAACTTGAGCCGGAGGTAACCGCCTCGGTCGTAGAAGGTATGGCACGAGCGTGTAAAGAGAATGGCTGTGTTCTGCTTGGCGGCGAGACGGCTGAAATGCCGGACTTTTATCCACCGGGCGAGTACGATCTGGCCGGATTTATCGTTGGAGTTGTTGATAAAGCAAAGGTAATCGACGGAAAGTCGATCACGCCGGGTGATATTGTCTTCGGCATTCCTTCAAACGGCTTGCAGACGAACGGCTATTCGCTCGCACGCAAGCTTTTATTTGAGATTGCGGGACACAAAACAGACACTTTTATTGATGAATTAGGAACGACCGTTGGGGAAGCACTGCTCGCCACCCATCAAAGCTTTCTTCCCCAGATCGGCCCGCTGCTCGACGATGGCATAATAAAAGGCCTCGTCCACATCACCGGCGGAGGCTTCCTCGAGAACATTCCACGCATCTTACCTGAAGGCGTCTCGGTCGAAATCAACCGCGGTACCTGGCCGGAGCTCACGATTTTCGGCCTGATGCAGAAGCTCGGAAACGTCGAGGATAAGGAAATGTTCCGGACGTTCAACATGGGAATTGGGATGATTCTTATTTGTTCAGAAGAAGATAAAAGTGCGATTCTCTCAGGTTTAGATCAAGTCTATGAGATAGGCAGAGTTATTGACGGAAGCAAAGAAGTAGTCTTGGCTTCAGCTTCCTGAATACAGATGTCATCCAGCTATGATGAATACTCTAATGACTCAGAATGCCCATTTAGTTCCGAAAGAACTTATTCTTATAATTTTGGCGATCTTGATCCTTTCGATTGATGTTTTCGCGTGTAGCTGCCCACCACCGATGCTTCCTGCAAAGACCGACGAGCAACAGCGTGAGTTGTTCCTCAACGAATTTAAAGGCGCGGCTTTTATTGGAAAGATCGTCAAAGCTGAGCGAGTAAGGATCAATTGGAAGGGAACCTAGAGCGGGGTAGAGCCGTCGTTTAATTTTTACAATCGCTACACAATTAGGGTTGAAGAATATTGGTTCGGCGTGACCAGCAAGAACGTAGTTGTATATGGCGAACCAAAAAACAGAGGCGGTTATGGCACAAGTTGCGGCTTCGATTTCTTAAAGAAGGGAAATTCCTATTTCTTTACGCCGGTGCTGATCGGTCAGACGCTTGAAACAGCATTATGTGATTTTTCCGGAGGCGGTTCGCCTCCCGAAGGGGGCGGAGCAACCAAGTTCAGAGAGATCATGGGTCCGCCTAAGCAATTTTAGCGGCGATTGGCATGTCCAATCACCGAGCTACACAATCTCAAGATCACTTTCTTACCCAGCTTTTGCGTATTTGTGCAGGGTCGATCGTTAATAATGATATCTCGCCTGCACGAAACTAACCCTGGCGGCATCCACTCTATAGATTAGTCGATGTTCCTTTGTTATCCGACGTGACCACGTGCCGACGCTCTTATGACGTAGAGGTTCAGGCTTGCCGATACCATCGAAAGGGTCTCGCATTACGGCTTCGATCAACTCAAAAATCTTTATAAGGATTTTACGGTCGTTCTTAGCCCAATATTGCAGGTCATCGCGAAACTCAGGCTCGAATACCGATTCCTGTTGAATATGCGTCATTTATTCAACACCGAACTCATTTTTGAGATCTTCGAGCTTCGTAGGTTTTGTTGTACCTGCCTCTGCACGCTCCAGCGATTTCATCAGTCGCTCGGCATTCTTCGGTGATCGAAATATATACTCTGTCTCCAAAAGACTCGACAGTTCATCGGCGCCGATCATTGCTACGGATGCGTGGCCGCGACGCTTTATAACGACGACCTCACAGTCATCGATTACTTGGTCGAGCAGGCTAGCAAGGTTGTTTCTTGCTTCGCTATAGCTTACTTCTAATGACATAATGCCTCCGCAAGTTGTACAATGTTATTGTACGTAAAGTTTGTGAATAGTCAATGAAAATTGGAATTCTGATCTCTGGCCGCGGGACGAATATGGTGGCGTTGGTTGACGCGGTGAAGAGCGGCGAGATACCGGCTACGGGGGTTGCGGTCGTTATTAGCGATAAGGCTGACGCGGCGGGTTTGGCGAAGGCGGCGGAACGCGGCATTGAAACGCTTGTAATTGAACGAAAGCGAAGCGAAGACACACTCGTTGACGCTCGTGTTTCTGCCCTAAAGACACGCGAAGAGCACGATGCCGAGATCGTTAAGGAGTTGCAGAAACGCGGAGTTGAGCTAGTTTGCCTTGGAGGCTATATGCGCCTTCTTTCGCCTCTGTTTGTTCAGGCTTTTCCGAACCGTATCGTCAACATTCATCCTTCGCTGCTTCCCAAATATCCCGGCCTGAACGTTCACGAACGCGTCCTTGCCGCGGGCGAAAAGGTTTCCGGCTGCACCGTCCATTTCGTAAACGAAGACCTCGACGCCGGCCCGATCATCCTCCAACGCGAAGTCCCGGTTCTCGAGGGCGACACCCCCGAAACCCTCTCCACCCGCATTCTCGAACAAGAACACGGAACGTATGTTGAAGCTGTTCGGCGGATGGTGAGCGATCGGCTTGGCAAAAGCGAGCGGCGCACTCCCCTTCTGGACAAATAGGGATCATTCACTTCGAGCTACCTGCTTCATGTCAATGGTATCGATC
>JBBSKW010000191.1:0-4530 GCA_038256005.1 Pyrinomonadales bacterium | reverse complement strand
CTTTAAACCATTGGCTAGATCAAAGGATCTGGTCGTACAAGAAGCTGATGCTGAAACCTTGATATTCGACCTCACATCTAATCAAGCAAGCTGCCTCAATATTTCTTCATCGCTCGTTTGGAAAAATTGTAACGGCACCAAGGATGTTGGCGAGATCGCTGAATCCGTTGGAAAGCAAACAGGCGAGAAAGTTTCAGACGACCTTGTTTGGTTAGCATTGGATCAGCTATCCCGTAAAGATTTGCTTAGCGAGACATTGCCGGCAAATCCAGTCATAACCGGAATCGACCGTCGTACGTTCGCTAAACGGGTCGGTCTCGCGTCTATGATCGCCTTGCCAGTGGTTGCCTCACTTATTGCTCCACCTGCGGCATTCGCCAATTCTCTGTGTGTCGCTGGCGGGAGTTGTACCTGTAATCAATCATCAGGTGGGCGCCAAGGAGAAGTATGCACTCCGTCTGTTCCGTGTAGCGATGCTGTTAATTGCCGTTGCACGTTCGCCAATAACGGCAATGCAAACGGCATCTGCGTTGTGTAGGTAATTTAAGCCTTTTCACGGTTTGAAAATGTCGATAAGAGTCGTTGCGGTCTTTGCCGCATCGGCTCTTTTCGTTTTTACGATACGGGCAGAACGGACGATTTTGGTGAGTCTTTCCATGGCAATGGCTGGATTTTGCCGGATAGGAACTGTGTGGCTGACAAGCTCCATAAATCCTTGTCCAGGCGTAAGCTCCCGCGGCCTCCATCGGGCGTTAGCTTTGTATTCAGTCACCAGAACCATTCCCACCGGAACCGGTTCGGTGCCTTGTTTACCGCCAAATTCTTCGATTGAGATGTCCGTTTGCGTGTATTCGCCTTCTTCCCGCAATGAAAGATCCTTAGCGAATGGGCATACATTTCCGTCCCGATCTATGACGGCATATTCATCGGAATAGTATACGGCCCCGAGCCTAACCAGTTCCGACGTAAGTGTAGATTTTCCGCTCATGCTCTTCGCCGGGATTATGATCGCTTTGCCGTTTATTGCAACTACGCCAGCGTGAATGAAAACGTGGTCTGGTGCGAATTCGGCGACACAGATGCGTACCTGTGAACCCGTCAATTGAAGGGCCTGATCCCGTTTGCGCCGAACGCTTATTTTAACGCCATCCTTATATAAAGCGTCTAGCTTGCTGGGGTTCCAAATGTAAGCGAATACATGTTCCACTGGATCATTGTTGGGTTCAGTTATCTCGCAGCCAGGCAAATTCGCAAGTAAGATAGGAACGACCGTCTCAAACGCTACTGGGTCGTTAGTGGTTATCTTGATCGAGACGCCGTGAGACCGGAGAACTATCGATTCATTTAGGTCTTTTCTCTTCAACATGCGTAAAACTGAATCGGTTTCCGCTGTTAAACAGACAACCGTATTAAAATGATAGCATCAGCGAGGAATAAATCTGACGAGCTAACATATTATTTGGATATGAACCATGTTTTACTATTTGTATTCGCATTGATTGCATTTGCCGCGGGATGCTCAACGAAAAGCCTAGCTGAAGATACCGCGACAGTTTCGCAACCTGAAGCCGAAATGGTGGCACAAAGCTCACCGGTCATCGTGGAATTGTTCACGTCGGAAGGATGTTCGAGTTGTCCACCTGCCGATCGAACGTTGAGCTTTCTTCAGGAGAATCAACCTGTCCGAAATGCTGAGGTCATTGCGCTTGGTTTCCACGTAGATTATTGGGATTACCTTGGATGGCGTGATAAATTCTCGTCTCGACAGTTCAGCAACAGGCAGCGAGACTATGTTCAAGCCTTTCGCCTCGACTCCAGTTACACACCTCAAATGGTGGTTGATGGCGAAACAGAGTTCGTTGGTAGCAATCTTCAGCGGGCAAATGGTGCCATCGAGGCTGCTGCGAAAAGGCCGAAAGCCACCGTTAGTTTGACCATTAAGCAAGGATTTCTAGAGGCCGCGATTGACAATGTACCCATCATGACTCCGGCAACGGTTTTTCTGGCAGTCGCCGAAAACGGGCTCTCGACCAAGGTTCGAGGTGGCGAAAATCGTGGTAACAATCTTGTGCATCCGGCAGTGGTTCGGCATCTAAACCAGATCGGCTCGATAAGGGACGGTAAACTTGATAAAAAGATAAGGGTAGAATTACCAACGGCTAGCGACTGGAACACCGATTCTATATCCTATGTCGTCTTTATTCAGGAGGACCAATCTAAGAAAATAGTCGGAGTAGGTCAAGGAAAGGCCAAATAACATGCCTTACCATCGCTTGTCATAAGTAGAGAAATTGTCTCGCCACTTGTCTGAACGTTCATCGAGTAGAAAAGCAATTCGCCCATCAAGCCCGATCTCTGCTGTTGAATCTCGCCGAACTCGATAGTTGTAACCGGTCGGCGATGCGATCGAGATTGTTATTTTTTCGTCACTTTTACGCGACACGACGGCTGAGCGCCAATCCTTTCGCGATCGAATGATCAAACGTCCGCCCAACGGTATATCGCCTAAGTTCATTTGATTTCAGGAAGGCTCTCGCTTTTGCGGAGTATTTTGTATTCGGCTTTCGGAATCAGCGCAAAATAGGGGTGTGCATTCGGCTTAAGCCATAAGACGATCTTTTCAAGATCGGAACGCTGCATTGCGGTACAACCGCTTGTCGGTGTATTTACGTCCCTCCAAACATGAAGGAATATGCATGAACCAACGCCGCTACGAACCGGATATGAGTTATACGCGACGAAAACGCCAAGTTCGTATTCCGGGTCGATCTCACGCATCTTTTCGCTGGACTTCCAATCGAAATTCCCGACCTTGAATCGGTCAACTACTTTGTTGTAATGAGACGAGGCGGCGTCATCGACACATTCAGTACTTTCTTCGATCTTTGTGTACGGGAATTTCAATTGATCCGGCTTTGAGCGAAAACCGAAGGCATACTTGAGTGGAAACAGCCCGGCCGGGGAACGACCGTCGCCCTCCTTCTTAAAGTTGGTTGCCGATCCGGGTGAGGAGTCAGCAGCCCAGGCGGAACCGCTGCGACCGATCACAATGTCGAATTCCTTTCCATTCGCTTTCCACCTAGCTTTAGGCGAAGAGCGGTCGAAAAGTCGCCCTCTTCCTATTGTTGCATCCCAATCGTCTGTGGTCACAACGACAATCTGAAGCGATTCGGAAAAGGGCGTCATTACTTCCGGGGTTGGGGTAATTTTCACCTGCGAGAGTGAAACGGCGGCCAAAACCGTCGTCAGGAAAATGCGTGTGAGTATTCGCATTTTACTCTTCGAAAAGGGAATCGGAAGCAGCCGCTTTGTTCTTGCTTATGGCGTAGACCCGCAGTCCGACCGAGATCATTAGGATCGAAATGCCCATCCAGATAAACACCCATACAAATCCCGGAATGCCCGTTGCCGCCGTCATATTCGCTGCATCGGAATGTGCGGACGTCATCGTCGAAATAAAGAAAACGTTTACCAGATCGAAAACAGCGTTCAATAGGCATTGGATCGCCAGAAACGCGACCGCAAAATTTGCCCACTTAAGACTTGCGAATTTTGCGATCAGAGCAAGCCCGGCTGCCAGCAAAGCACCGGCAAAAATCGTAAAAACAAAGCCGCCGACTGTTGACGTCGAGAAGAGATTGAACATCGGTGCGATGATTCCGAATACCACTGTCATCACAGCCACAAAAGCTGCCGAAGCGAAAAGTGCGATCCGCGAAGAGCGGCCAAAGCGCATCCATGCGAGTAGGCCCGCCCCAAATGCTGTCGTTCCCAGATAACCGGCACTCGAGATCAGTAATGACGAGATCCAACCGCTGCCGAGCGAGTACACGACACCGCTTCCATCAGGCGAGATCGAAAGGCTCTGCACGGAATTTCCGGTCAAGACCGTTGCAAGAGCGTGTCCGCCTTCATGAATAAATGTTGCGAAGATCCTCAACGGATATGTTAAATATGATACGAATGGCAAATACCACGAGGCGATCCAAAGCCCGATGCTGACGATCGTTGCGATTAGCAGTAACTTGAATTGAGGTTCGGCTTCTTTCGCTACTTTATACGGCATAATTTAAATACTCCTTCCCGTCGATGCTTTACGTTTATTCTAACCGAAAGTTCGTCGTAAGCGAAGAAATTTCGACGACCCCTGAACGCTAAGCTCTCTTATAGTCAGCTTCTCCGCCCGTTTTTGATTCCAACCGGATATCAGTGATCACAAGGTCCTTCTGCACAGCCTTGCACATGTCGTAGATGGTCAGTGCCGCGACAGAAACAGCGGTCAAAGCTTCCATCTCAACACCGGTCTGTGAAGTTGTGATGGCAACGGCAATTAGTTCGATGCCCGAATCTGTAAATTCGGCGGATACGTTGACCTTTGACAATGCGATCTGATGGCAAAGTGGTATCAGTTCCGACGTTCGCTTCGCCGCCATTATTCCGGCAATTCGTGCGACCTCAAGCGGATCACCTTTCGGGTTCGTATTCTCTCGCAGAACTGAAATGGTTTCAGGCGAAAGCAGTACTTTACCG
>JBBSKW010000190.1:0-4599 GCA_038256005.1 Pyrinomonadales bacterium | reverse complement strand
GAATTAGATCGCGTCGGAATTCAGGCTGTTTTGATAAAGGGGCTGGCTGCGGCTCAAAATTATGCCTTTGATAATCCGCGCAACTATGTCGATATCGACATTGCCGTTTCAGCGGCAGACTATGAACGCACGCTCGAATTCCAGGATAGTCCCGATTTCAAGGTTCGCCGTTTTGATTTGCATAACGAACTTAGAGAATTAGACACGCTTGCCTGGCCGGAAGTGATCGCTAGGTCAACCGTTATCGAAATACATGGTGGGATTGTACGCATTCCATGCCCGGAGGATCACCTGCGCATTATGGCGACGCATTGGCTTAACGACGGCGGCGAGAACAAAGAACGACTGTGGGATATCTATTATGCGGTCGCAAATCGCCCTCCAGAATTCGACTGGTCAAAATGCCTTGATCCCGTAAGTTCGATTCGCCGTGGATGGGTCATTTGCACGATTGGCCTTACTCATAAATATCTAGGCCTTGATATCTCAGATCTACCATTTCAGGCTGAAGCAAAGCAAATTCCGAAATGGGTAACAGATACATTGGAAAAGGAATGGACAGATGAATTGCGGACCCGACCGCTTCAAATGTGTGTGAAAAATCCCAAACTCTTTCTGCGTCAACTTGCGAAACGAATTCCCCCAAATCCCATTCAGGCCACCATTCAGATGGAAGCACCGTTAGACGAAAGCGGTCGAACCTTGTTACAGTTGCAAAATATCGGTCGGCGTTTCTTGCCGTCGATCCGTCGCGTCGTAAGTATGGCAACTGGTCGTGGATAATTGCTAGACATCTCCAAAGAAACAATTGTACTGGCGATCGAATCTGCCATCGGCGGCGGAAGTATTGCTCTTTGCAAAGGGTACGAAATACTCAGATCGATCAGTGGAGCCGAAAGTGTTTCTCGCGCTGAAGAACTACTCCCAAATATCAAAACGCTTTTATTACAAACCGGATTAACACGATCTGATATTGACGCGATCGCAGTCTCTCGCGGCCCGGGAAGTTTTACCGGAATTCGAATCGGACTTTCAACGGCTTTAGGACTCGCTCGAGGTTTGAATATTCCCTGCATAGGCGTCTCACTGATGGAATGCATCGTGGAACACTACGGCCGGGACGAGAATCGGATTGTCGCGATTCCCGTCGGCCGAACGGACATTGCTTGGCAATTATTTATCGATGGTGAAAACTGCGAAACTCGGGTAGATGACATATCGGCTTTCATCAACAAGATCGAAGGGTACCCAGATGCCTCCGTTTTGGTTCACCCAGACATCTTCAGAATGCTGCCGGATGATAGGACTTTGCCGCCCAACTTTCGTGAAATTGAGACCGACCTCGCCAGCATCATCGGACTTCGAGGCCTAGATTGGAGCGATCGTAGCGATCTTTCACCAATTTACATACATAACCAAGCCCGAGCCGGTAGTCTTTTCTAATGGCTAACCCCATAAACATCGAACAGCTTCGCCCATCCGACCTTCGCCGAGTGATGGAGATACAGTTGGAATGTGGACTCAGTCATTGGACACATCGGGACTACACCGAAGAGCTGGTTCGAACCGATTCACTAATGGTGAAGGCGGTAAGCGAAGCGGGCGAATGTGTAGGTTTTCTTGTTGGACGCCGAATACCGGGCGACGAGAGCCAAAATGAGTTCGAGGTCTACAACATAGGCGTATCAACCTTAATGCAACGAAAGGGAATAGGAACTGCGTTGATCGAAGAACTTCTCCACGTTTGCAAACGTGACCGCATTAAGGCAATTTGGCTTGACGTTCGTCTGTCAAACAACAACGCCCGAGCATTTTACGAACAATTCGGGTTTCTAAACTCCACCATCCGACGCAATTTTTATCGCGATCCGGTCGAAGATGGAATTGTAATGAAGCTCACAGTTGAATAGTTCTAGCCACATATTCGTAATATTGCTTGAATCGCCCGACCTATTCGGATAAGATACGAAATACACCTGTGAATCGCTTCGTGAAATTACGGGTGCAAATTATTTAATAAGTGAGGAAGAAAACGCTATGGACATGTCAACTTCTGATCCGTTGAGAGACGAATTGCTAAAAACAAACCCCACGTTTCGCGATTTGGTTCATCGGCATCAGAGCTACGAAGACAGGCTCGCAAAACTGTCAGGCCTTACCTACCCGAGCGACGACGAACAATTAGAGGAATCCACACTTAAGAAAAAGAAATTACTTGTGAAAGATGAGATCTATGCAATTTTGCATGATTTTGAAGTTTCGCATTAACACTGTATATCAAGATTTTCGGGCGGCACTTCGGTGTCGCCTTTTATTTTCTGCATTGTCCCCGGCGATAGGAAGATATCTTTTCCAATAGATTCAAGATCAACTCGCCACTTGTAGCCATGATCGGTTCAGCACCTAACTCACCTGCCGATGAAATCCGTCCTGATATCTTTCCCGACGATGTTTCGAGGATAAAGAGGCTCGGTTCACCGATGATCGCGACAAAGATTTGGTCGTCGAGAATCAACGGCTTACCAAAAAGTCGGCCAGGAAGTCGGCGTTTCCAGATCACATCGCCGCTCGAGCCTGAAATCAAATAAACGAAGTTATCGACTGAGGCGGCCAACACATTCGACCCGACTATTTCCATGCTCTCGAACCGGCCGCCGCCGCGAAAACTCCAATCTTCGCGCCCGGTGTCGCCATTAATACGATAAAGCCGTCCACGGTCATCGCCAAGAAAAACAGTCCCGTTCGCATTGCGAGCAAGCGAGATGGGCGATGCTTTGCCGGTATTTCGCTCGGTAGTATCGCCCGTTTTTACCATCACGTGCCGCAGAGTTTTGTCCTCGGCAGCGAGCGTGATCCCTGACCCAAATGCAACAGGGCCAGCAGTGATCTTCCCGCCGATCGCAAAGTTCCAGAGTGCCGCACCGCTCGGATCGAACGCGTTCACCGAGCCCGCCGAGCCCACCGCAACGACAATTTCATCTTCGACCACAAGCCTAAACGTTTCCGCCATTGGCAGCGTCGCCGAATTTACTGGTATGCCGGTCGCGAGGCTTAATGTTCGCAACGTAAAGTTTTTTGAGCTTGAACCATTCGCCGTGATCGACGACGTTACAACATACAGCCGTTCTTTAGCCGCGACGATGTTTGACACGATCTCGCCGCCAAGTTCGCTCGCCCATTCCTCTTTACCGTCGATCGAATTGAGCGACTTTACCGTCGATGCCCCCGAGATCACGAATATGGATGTTGCGTTGCTCGAAACCGCTCGAGCCGTATCGGTTCCTGTCGAATATTCCCAACATTTCACGGGCACAACGCTCTCTACTACCGATTCCTGCGCACTTCCGCCGACGAACGAAACAAAGATGAAAGCCACGCAAACAATCGCGCAAATCATGATAACTGTTCCTTGGTCCGTCTGCGAGGTTTGGATCATCGAGTATTTCGGCGGGCGTATTGCGGCGGCGACTGCTGGTTTCGCGATAATTGAGTACCGAACTTGACCGTTATGGATAGATGAATGTAACATCCGAGAAAGTTTGCCGTAAACACATTCTACCAAGGGAGATAGCACTTCAAAATGTCCTTTAATAAAATAATTCTCGTCGGATTCCTGGGCAAAGACCCGGAACTCCGCTACACGCCCGCCGGTGACGCCGTATGCGATTTTACGATGGCGACAAACGATCGAAAGAAAGATAAATCTGGTGAATTTCAGGATGTCCCGACCTGGTTCCGAGTCACGTTGTGGCGAAAACAGGCGGAAAACGCAGCGAAATTTCTTTCGAAAGGGCGTCAGGTCTATATCGAAGGCCGCGTTTCGCTGGAAGAATGGACCGACCGCGACGGCAACACACGTCAAACTCTTTCGGTCTCGGGAACTGACATGCAATTCATCGGATCTAAGGGCGATGCTCCGGCTCGTTCGAACGACGACGCACCCGAATTCGCCGGACCTGCGTCGAGCCAATCTTCATCCGCCGCCGCCGCACCAAAAGCCAGCCCGCCAATGGGCGCCGCTGACGACGACATTCCGTTTTAGTCGATAATTTATTGGTCTCAAAAGCCCGGGCCCAAACGCTCGGGCTTCTTTGTATTCGATAGTGTTTCGTTTCAAATAGTGGACAGCGTGTTTCAGTGAAACGCTTGTAACAGGTGTAACGCCTGTAACACGTGTAACAAATGTATCGTCTGTAACAGTTTGTGTCGTCCTGGGAAAAAGTACAAAGAATTCACCTGGATGCGGGCACTCTTTGCCGCAAATCGGAACCACCTGCGGTAGCGGGTGGTTGAATCGGCTAATCACACCTTTTCCTGAAAAAGAAGGCAAGCTAAAGCTTGATCTTTGAACGCCGGAAATCGGACTCATTCAAATATTCTTGATCCCTGCTAATCTTGGTTCATTTGCGGATGAAAAACTGAACCGTTCAACTTTCAAAATGTTAATCGCCAAATCTAGACCCAGCTGCCCATCTTGCGGAACTTTTTGAAGCGTTCGCGGACGAGGTCTTCGGCGGAGAGTTTTGAAAGGTCGGCGAGGTTTCGGTTGAGAGCTTTTTTTAGGACTTCGCCGATGGAAACGAACGAATCGTTGGTCTT
>JBBSKW010000189.1:0-4708 GCA_038256005.1 Pyrinomonadales bacterium | reverse complement strand
CGCGAGCATGACGGCGAAGACCTTGATCTCTACAAAGTGCCGAGCGACGATCCGAAGGTTTACGATGCTCTGCAAAAAGGCGACACGATCGGAATGTTTCAGGTGGAAAGCCGTGCTCAAATAGCTTTCCTGCCAAAGGCAAAACCGCGAACGTTTTACGACATTGTGGTCCAGGTCGCGATAATCCGTCCCGGGCCGGTCGTCGGGAACATGCTCAATGCATATATCAATCGCAGGCAGGGCTTGGAGCCAATCGATTACATCCACGAACGGCTTAAACCGACGCTCGAACGCACGCTCGGCGTGCCGCTTTTTCAGGAACAGCTATTAAAGATCGCGATGGACATTGCTGATTTTACCGGTAGCGAAGCCGAAGAACTGAGGCGTGCAATGGGCTTTAAACGGCCCGATCGCAAGATGGAAAAGATCGGCAAAAATCTTCGCGACGGCATGACCAAGAACGGCATTCCTACCGATGTCCAGGAACGTATTGTGGATTATGTAAAGGCTTTTGCGAACTACGGTTTTCCGGAATCGCATGCGTATAGCTTTGCCTTGCTTGCCTATGCTTCGGCGTATTTCATCGTTCACCATCGGGCGTGTTTTATGGTGGCGATGTTCAATAATTATCCGCTCGGATTCTATTCCGCCGCCACGCTGGTAAAAGACGCACAGCGTCATGGGCTTCATTTCAAACCGGTCGATATTAACCGGTCGCAATACATTTTCGTGGTGGATAACACCGATGGAATTAAAACTGTTCGCGTCGGGCTAAAATACGTTCGCGGGCTTCGGCGGGAGATAGGCGAAGCGATCGTAAAAGAACGGGAAAAAGATGGCGAGTTCACAAGCGTTGAAGATCTGATCCGGCGTGTTCCCGACATGAATAAACGCGAGGTCCGGGCTCTGAGCATCGCCGGTGCTTTGAATTTTGAGGGCACAGTTCACCGCCGCGAAGCTCTCTGGCATTCCGAGCTTGCATTGCAACCGACAGGCGATCTGTTTGATGAATCGCCGAACGACGCTGCGAAAAAGAAAAAAACTCCATTTTTGAAAAAGCTAAAAGGCATTGAGCTGGTCGATGCCGATCTTCGCAAAACAGGCATTTCGATCGGCAAGCATCCGATGGCGTTTCTTCGCGAGGAACTTAGCAGCCGCGGCGTTTTGTCCGCTATGCAGAGCAGGGAATTGGTCACCGGAGACATCGTATCGGTCGCCGGTGCCGTTATTGTTCGTCAGCGGCCGATGACCGCTAAAAATGTTGTGTTCATTACTCTTGAGGATGAGACAGGATATTCGAATTTTGTCGTTATGCCCGATATATTCGAGAAATTCAGAGCAGTTATCAATCAGAACGATTACCTGATAATTCGGGGAATCTTTGAAGATCGCGGAATGCTGAAAGCTCTTCATTTCAAGCCTGTGTTGAATATCGATACAGAGGTAATCTCACACGATTTTCGCTAAACTGAAGCCAGCGGAGGTTCGTCCGCTCCTTTGCGTTCGATCCGCAGCGTATGCACAAATATCGCCGTGATAACGATGAACGCTCCGAGGATCGCCCATTGCGAGGGCCGTTCGCCGACGAATAAAAACACCCAAACAGGATTCAAGAGCGGTTCGATAAAGCCGATCAGGCTAGCGTCGAGCGGACGCGTGCCGCCGCGAACACCTTTGATAAAGAGGACATAAGCAATACCGATCTGGATCACGCCAAGAAAGATCACAGCCGCCCAATCCAATAATGTCATTGTCGGAAGTGCGGCGATGCCCGAAGGAGCGGTTAGAACTGCAAGCAGCAGATTGCCGTAGATCACGGCGATGGTTGGATTAAACCCTTCGGCTCGCGGATGCTTTAGAAGCAAAATATAAAGTCCAAGAAAAACACCCGAGCAAAGTGCCGCGACATTACCCTGATAATCCGATATCTCAAGCTTGCCGACAAAGAACAAACTCATTCCTGCGAGAACGATAACGACCGTAACAAGATCGCGCATCCGAAACTTTTCGCCGATAACAAAGGGCCCAAGAATAAGAATATAGATCGGTGCAGTGTACTGAAGAAAGATAGCGTTTGCAGCGGTCGTTTTCTTTGTCGCCCAAACGAAAAGGAAAAGCAAAGCTGCGTAAATGATCGAGGTTAGGATCCCGAATCCGTTGATCTTCAACCCATCCTTTCGGGTCAGAATGATGACCGTGATCGCCGCAAACAACGAACGAAAGAACGTCACCTGATACGCATCAAGCGTTGTCAGCTTGATAAACAGCCCACCCGTGCTCCAAAGGAAAACGGCGATCAGGACAAGAAATACCGGATTCATACTTCGTCTTTCTGACATTCTTACCTCTTGGTGGAAAGGAAATTTTACGGGTATCAGTACCAATTCGCAAAAGGCCCGATCGATGTGCTAAAACGGGTGCTAACGGAAAATAAACGTTTAAGATTGTGATCGATCAGATCGCAGTAGCGGGCTGTTAAGAATCAGATCATCGTTGCCGGAGCCGTGATCGCATACATCTGCTTTCGCTTAAAGCTGGTGCCGACCGTCGGTTTTCTTTTGGCGGGTGTGATGATAGGGCCGAATGCTCTCGAGCTTGTCAAAGATCAAGCGTTGGTCGATGCGACGGAAGAGATCGGTGTGATCGATGGAGCCTGGCGAAACTTGGGCGTGGTGCTTCACCGACGAGGAATATATCTAAGAGTTTTCACCACAGAGGACACAGAGATCACAGAAAATGTAAGCCTCAGATGAACACGCATTCACACAGATCAAATCAATTTGTTGAATCGTTCCTAATCTGTTTTGATCCGCGTTCATCTGTGGTGATTCTCCTTCTTACTCTCCCGAGACGGCTGTCGCGAGCGTTTCGCGGAGTTTTTTGGCTGAGGTCGTATTTGGTTCGAGCTCTACGTCTTCTACGTTGCCTCTTACCTTTTTACCAAAGACCGCGTTCCAGGTTGGGATAACGATCGAGACATTGCCGGACGCCTTTGCCTGGCAGCCGAGCCTCAGATATGGTTTTGCGTCCTCGGGTTGGTTGTACCCAAAGACCTTCATCGCTTTTCGTTCGCGAACGCCTGGCTCTGAAAGCTTTTCCTGTCCGCCCACCACACCGATCCAGCAAGTTCCGCACGAAGCCGACGTACATTCGATCGGCACCGGCCCTTCCCAACAACGCGGATCGAGTTCCTGCCATTGCCTGGAACGGTCTTTTTGCGAAGCCGAGGTGATCTCTTCCTCGTTCATGATCTTAAACTTGCCGTCGTATTCCGATGCCTTGAACCTGATGGAAAATTCTTTATTGATGGTTCGCAAAAATCCGAGCACGCCTTGCGAATCGTCCTTCGCCCGAGCCGCCACGATCTCATTAGGAGACTTCGTCATATTACCCGAATCTTTCGTTTGCAACGTTTTTTCGACGGCGCCCGCTGCGGACTTCATTTCGTCATAACCGGCTTGAACCAGAGTCATTAATCCGACCGCGGCGATCCCAAGCGTCAGCGAAACATTTACCTTTTCTGTATCTGCAACCGTCTTTGCGATGGTTTTGATCTCGGTCCCAATATCGGTAAAGGCGTCATTGGATTCAGCCCGCTTGGTTACTGCAATTTTTACCTCCGGCCAAAAGCGGTGGCCATATAAGAAGTAATGCGAAGTGTCGATCTTATCAACCAGCCCAAAATCACCTTCTAGCCGCAGCCCTTTCAT
This sequence comes from Pyrinomonadales bacterium, assembly GCA_038256005.1. GTDB lineage: Bacteria > Acidobacteriota > Blastocatellia > Pyrinomonadales > Pyrinomonadaceae > OLB17. The sequence goes on along the minus strand of JBBSKW010000189.1, from coordinate 998 downwards.
CGTTGATTCAACGTCGTCTGCTGACTCCAGATATCTCACCAGATCTAGCGGATAGAACCGGAACCAGATCTGCGTCGCGTTACGGTCAACCTCATGGATCTCGCCGGAGATCGCTTCAACCGCCGCCAGCCAATCGCTTTCCGTCAACTTTTCAATACCTTCAATAAATACGTTGTTCATAATGGATAGTTTCTTCGTCATTGCAAACGATTATTAAACCAAATTTCGCCCGAATCGAACAACCTGCAGATTCGAGCCCGAACCAAAATCCTCGAAAACGTCGATTTTTGTTCGGTTGGTGAACAGCGCGAACCGAACACGTGTGAACAAAAATAGGCTTTTTTGGCAATTCTGCCAATTCGGGTTCCGTTCCGCGCCTGTCCCGGCCAAGTTACAGAGTTGCTCCGGCCTTGTCCCGTGTTGTACCGGAACGCGTAAGTCGGTGCATCTATTAGGGGTAACGGCCATAAAATTACGAACTTTCGAACAGTTTGCAAAAAAACTCTTTGAAAGCCTAGGTATTTATTCAGTTTTGCTTGTCCGTGCGTGGAACACGGTGGAACAAAAATCGCCCTTTTTCGTTATTTTGCCTATCTTAGAGCTATCCGCGTGGTGGCGCCCCTGGCGAAAGGTGGCGCAAAAGTCGGTGTTTGAGGATATTTGTCTCGAATAGCCAGTTCTCTCGATCATTTATAAACACATATTTCCAAGAGCAATACTCCGGACTACGTGTCGTATTATAGATGCAATGCTATCCTATGTGCAATATTTATTTCATAAACGGTTAAGTTTGTTGGAAGGTAGCCTCGAAACGCAGAAAGACGGCTCCGACGCGAAAATAAACGCGTTCTTCCCGAATGGGACACACGACAGCAAGGTGGCCGTCCACCTTAACTTGGGTTCGATGAACGCTGTCGAGGGTTGCACCGCTTGATGGCCTGATTTGTTTTGCAAAGATGAGAGAGGTCGTATATCTTCTTTCCAGATATAAGGTTGTT
>JBBSKW010000188.1:0-4723 GCA_038256005.1 Pyrinomonadales bacterium | reverse complement strand
CGTTCCGCACAACATCAAGCTGAAAATGCAGTGGAATAAATTTTCGACCGACGCCGAAGGATCGCTTCGGGCACTCGAAAATGAAATGCTCGTTGCCGTGATCGACCACATTAACGACCGCCACTATTATACTTATTCCCCCATCTCGATCGAAGTAAAGCCCGATTATTTCACCGAAGGCGTGAAGCTTTTCGTTAGTTTTGAAAAGCAGTCACGTGACGATGCCGAACGCGAGATCGATGTTTCGGTTCCCGGTGATCAAAAAACCGACGCCGCGGAAGCAGTTCCATTGGAAAGTCCAGTACTCTCCGAAAGAAATATACGCATTCGCTACACCGTTAGCGAAAATTCCATTGAAAGAGTCATCGCGTTGACCGAGGGGAAACGCTTGAGTATCGGCAGGACGAAAGAAAACGATATCGCGATCGATCACCAAAGCATTTCCAAATATCACGCGGCGATCGTTTTGAACTCCGATCGAAAAATAGTCGTTGCCGACACAGGCTCGACCAACGGAACATTCATCGGAGACGAGCGTATTCCGTATGGAAAGGCGATCGAAATTATTTCGGGCAAAAGGATGGCGTTTGGTTCGGTTGCGGTTACCATTGACGTCGCCGCAGAACAGCCTGCACTAGAAGCCACGAAAGTGGAACCGAAAAAACTCGAGGAAGCTAAAGCAGAGGTTTATTCGGTCGGGGAGTTTCAGTTCGCAAAGAAAAAAAGTGAAGTGATCGCTCCCGCGGCTCAGCCCGAATTGCCGAAGACTGAGGCGGCGATTCAAATTCCGGTTACTCAGCCGGCAATTGAGATCGAGAAGGAAACGAATTGATCCAGGAATGTTAGCGTTCTTCTTGCAAACTTTTTCCGATTACATCCGTCCCGAATATTGGCTTGGCGGACAGGTTCTCGAGCGCACGCCTGCGGGGTTGACGATACTCTACATTATATCGATCGGGATACTTCTCGGGTTCCTTGTCCTAACGTTTTTCGACAATTTTAGCCGACCTAAGTTCCTGTTCGAACTGAATCTTCCACGTGAGGTTTCAAAGAAGCTCACACAGACGCTTGCCAATCGCAGCATTCGGATCTGGCAAGTGGTCTTTATTCTGCTTGCGTTTACGGTCTTTGGCTTCCAAGTTTACTGGACGTATTTTGCAGGCGACGCGAACGAGCAATTTCAAGCGCTTGCTTACAAAGATCTGCGTAATCGACGCACGACCGCGGCAAACCTTCGCGGTTGGATGCTCGACCGAAACGGCAATCTCGTCAACGCTCTCGCTTATTACAAGGTCAATCCCGATGGCGATATTGTTCGATCATTTCCGCTTGAAAAGGAAATGGCACACATGCTTGGCACTGAGCGCGGAACACCCGGACTCGAGCGTACGCTGTATCCGCGAAACACCGAGACAATGCCTGAGTCGTGGGAAGTCCTGACCCGGATCAAACGGCCCGAACATGAAAATAAGGATGTTAAGGTAACCATTGATCGTGACCTGCAAGCGTATATCGCCCAACAGTTAGAGGGAAAGAAAGGAGCGATCGTCGTCCTGAATCCGCAGAACGGCGACATCATTGCGTCGTATTCAAACCCATCTTATAACTTGGCACAAGCTGTCAACCTCGAGGAATACTTGAAGCTTGAAGGCGATAAACGGGACAAGCCTTTACTCAACCGCGCGACACGCGAGTTCTACGTACCGGGGTCGACATTCAAACTTTTTACAATGATCTCGGCCTTCCGAGCCGGCAAACAGAACCTGGCATTTCCAAGTTATGCTGAAGGTTTTCGGCCAACAAATGGTTCCCTTCCTATCGTAGATTCTACGCAAAACCGACAAGGTATGAGCGTAAGCGGTGCGTGCAGCGGCGGATGTCAGGAAAAGAACATCGAAACGGCATTCAAGGTTTCGAGCAATCAATATTTCGCTCAGATTGCGATCGCCCTCGGCCGCGAACGGATCCGTGAAACGGCGATGGCATTTGGCATTTTGCCCGTAGATACGCCTCAAGAAGCTCTAATGTCGAAGCTCTTTCCGCTGGTATTGAACACAAGCACGCCTGCGATAGCAAATTCGATCGCACCGCAGCAATCGACGATCGTTACCGGCAAGGAGATCTCGTTGTTCGACATCGGCCTCGAAGGTATGGGCCAAGGTTACGCGGGTCAGATGACGCCATTTCAAATGGCGATGATCGCCGCAGCTGCCGGAAACCTCGAAGGAAAGCTAATGAAGCCAAAGATCGAGTTCGACCGCGCTCCCGAGATGTATCAGCAGATACTAACGGCGCAGCAAGCGGCTGTCGTTCGCGAAATAATGGCAACTGTGACCGAAGAACCGGGCGGAACCGGCGTGGTGATCTCTCGCTCACTCGCTGGCACAGGCATACGAGTTGGTGGAAAAACGGGGACAGCGGAGAAACAGGTACCGTCGTACGATGCAAAGACCGGAAAGTTAAACACAATTAAGAAGCGGCGAAAGAACGCGGCCGGTGAGTGGGAAGATTACAACGCTCCGGTCATGGTCGAACGTTCGGATAGCTGGTTTATCAGCATTGCGCCGCTTGAAAAGCCGACGTTCGCCATCGCTGTTGTCGTAGAAGGAGGTGGATACGGCTCACGGGTCGCCGCACCTTTGGCAGCGAACGTGATATTGAAAGCAAGAGAATTAGGGCTTTTGGGTGAGCAGTATAGGCCGAAACCGTTAGCGACTAAGGCACCTGCGAAAGAGCCTGCGAAGCGGAAAAAGACAAGGTGATCGATATTACAAGTGGCTAAAGAACTGATTTGAAAAACCGAACGTCATCACATTTCTTCATCCTGGCTTTGATCGTTTTGACCACGGCGATCGCCCATTACTCTGTCTACTATGGCGGACTGATCCGCGGTTATGAGACGTCTTGGATTACGGGTTATAGAAATGTCGGATTGATCGCACTTCTCGCCATTGTTCCGATCTTCCTTAAGAAATTCGGCAACTATGCAGGAAGTTGGACACTTTACACCTCGGCAGTCTTGCTGTTTTCCATCGGTCTCACGGTTCAATACCGTTTGTTTAGCGACCCGGAATACATTTCACGGAAGGACAAAGCCGAAGCCCGACAGGCAAAGATCAAGACTACGCAGCTTCACTACATTCAGGAAAATTACACCGCCGAGAAGAAGGAGATGATGGGCCTGCCCGCTACGCCGCCTTCCCCGGTTGACCTTTCGACGGAAACTCCGAGGGCATCGGAAGAAACGATGGGTGCGGTCTTGCTCTCAGGTAAGACTCTCAATCCGTTACTTGGTTTGATTTGCTTGATCGGGGCGTTCTTTTTGCTTCGTCGAGAACGCGTGCTCGAGATCTTGCAGCGCAACGGATTCTTGATCGTCTTATTGACACTCGTGCCGCTAATACTGGCGGCGATCACTTCGCGCGCCGGGAAATCCATCGGTAATATGACGCCTTGGGAAGTGGCGAAAATTCCCTTTCTGATCGGTTTCGCGGCTGTATTGGCCGTACTTTATAAGAATCTAGCGAAAACTTATTGGGGACTGCCCCGTGCGAAAGATGTCGTTCCACTGCTCTTCATGGCAACGCTGCCGTTCTTTCCGTTCTGTGTATTGAAAGATTTCGGTCAAATGATGGTGTTTAGCTCGGTTTACGCGACACTTTACCTGATCGCGGTGCGGCGGTTTTCGCAGCGATTCGTGTTAGTCGGGAGTGTACTGTTGATGGTCGGCGTTTTGGTTGTGGGTGCTCTGCCGGTCGCGACACAGGATCGAATTCCACTCCTACCTACGCTTGCGAAGCCCGTGAAGGCCGTGCTTCCGGACCGTATCCAACAGCGCTTTCATCTTTGGCTAGATGGATTCAATCCGCCGCCGCCGGAAACGAGCTGGTGGAAAGAAGACTACGACGACTATTACAAGCGGCTTATAGCAAAAGATCCGAATCTGCCGACGATGATCGAAGAAGACCCAGCTTTGCTACGAACGATCAACATCGACGCCTGGTTTGATGTGCTAGCGTTTCAACCCGCACAGGCGACCTATGGGCTTGCGTCAGGTGGAATGACCGGACGTGGTTTAGGCTTAGGTTATCCAGAATTAATACCTGTCGCCGATTCTGACTACATTTTCGCGGCACTTGCTGAAGAACTTGGACTTTTCGGTGGTTTGTTGTTAACCTTTGCCCTTATTGTGCTCGTAAGTGCAGGCGTTAGAACGGCTTTGGATTCGCGCGATATGTTCAGCAAGCTGTGTTCGATCGGGTTAGCTGCCTTCATCGGATTCCAGGCACTGGTGAACATCGGGGGAATAACCAGAGCGTTACCGATGACGGGTATCACACTTCCTTTCGTTAGCCATGGCGGATTTTCGCTGATAACCAGCTTTGCGATGCTAGGAATGTTAATGGCATTTTCGCATCGAAATGCAATGGATCGAAAACACGAAGACAATAATGTAACGGTTTAGGATAGTCTGGCTAAATGCCACCTTCATTATATTTAAGAGATATTCGACTTCGACGGAGTGATTATGACCGACGACAATTTTCAATTGCTCACCGCATATGTGACCGACCGAGGCCTTAGCGAAAAACGTCCTCAAAACGAGGATTCATTCCTATCGATGCCCCAATTCGGTATTTTTGCTGTTGCTGACGGCGTGGGTGGAGCGATGGCAGGCGATGTAGCCTCGGCAATGGCCGTCGAGATAATCGGCGAGGCCTTT
>JBBSKW010000187.1:0-4993 GCA_038256005.1 Pyrinomonadales bacterium | reverse complement strand
GCATCGGCAAGCGATGCCTTAGATTGTTCAATCACGCTTTCGAGCAGAACGCGCATTGCCTCGATATCGCGAATGGCCTCAAGCGGCAGATTGCGGTCTGAGACCAAAAGCCCGAACGAACGATAGCGTTCGATCTGGCTGCGGGCTCCCCGAACGACCTGGCCGGCGACAGACTGGTAATATCCTGCCGAATTTGCGTTATTCCGTTTGTACGCTTCGAAATGAGTGCCAAGCAGATCGCCCGCACGTTTGTAATCGCCCTGTTCGAGGTAGCTGTTCATCAGCAGAACGTTTACGACACCGTTAACCGATGGGTCGCTCGTTTCGCGGCGTATATTTTCGAGCTCGTAGGCGGCCGCGGCGTAATTGCGAACGGCAATGAAAGCCTTAGCCTTAGAAATGCGGTCGCGCATAATCTCGGCGGACGAAGGCGCTTTGGCTACGTTGATACTTGCTGCTTGCGGTGCTGGTTCGGGAGTGGCCGTTTGTGTTTGACCGTTTATGATTGCGAAAAAGCTAAATAGACCTAACAAAACCGAACTGTAGAACCTTCTGACATTTACCGGCATATATGTCCTCCTTGCGACAGATCTTCCGTAAAGGCCAAGCGAACTACTTAAGATGAAGGCTCACTTTTATGACCCGTTTAGTACCATTTAAAACATCATCAAAGAGGCTTTTGAGCCGTCTTTTTTAATTCGACAGACTTTTGATGATCTTCAAACGGTATGTGTTTGCGTCTTTTTTTATAGCACTTTCGTTTAACGTGAGCAAACGTCGGTTTTGCATGATAATGCGGCCATTTATTACGACCGTGTTCACATCCGTAGATTTTGTGGCGTAAACAAGATGGGAATAAATGTTGTACATCGGGGTTTGATGAAGGCCGTCGAGATCGACAATTGCGATATCGGCAAGCTTTCCCGCCTCGATCGAACCGATCTGATCGGCCATGTGAAGGGCACGGGCACCGCGGATCGTAGCCATCTCGAAAACCTGCATTGCCGAGACGGCTTTCGGGTCGCCCGAGAACACTTTATGAAGCTTGGCGGCTGTGTCCATCTCTTCCCAAAGACTGAGATCATTGTTCGAACCGGCCCCGTCAGTTCCGAGCCCAACGTTCATATCTTTAGCTAGCATCATCGGAACCGGAGCGACACCAGCTGCGAGCTTCATGTTCGATTGCGGATTGTGCGCGATGCCGACATTATATTTTTTGAGGATGTCGAGCTCAGCTTCGTTTGCCTGAACGACATGAGCCGCGATCGTCCGATCATTGAAAAAGGCGATCTTTTCCATGTACGCGATCGGCCGAATGCCTTCGTGCTTTTGCTGGATAAATGCGGTCTCTGTACTTGCCTCGGCCAGATGGACAAGGAGCGGGGCTTTGAGCCGATCGGACATTGCACGCGCATCGGTAAGATTATTTTCCGAAACGGTGTAGGGTGCATGTGGAGCGATAGCCGGAGTAATCAGCGGATGACCTTGCCACTTCTTAATGAATTTCTCTGTGTATACAAGCCCGTCGGCGAAGGTCTTGTTATCAGGAACCGGGAAATCGATCACGGTTTCGCCGAGTACGCCGCGGACGCCGGCCTTCGCCGTTTCGTCAGCGATCGCGTCTTCGAAGTAGTACATGTCGCAATAGGTCGTCGTCCCGCCGCGAATCATTTCGGCAAGCCCAAGCCGCGTCCCTGCACGGACGAACGCTTCGTCAACGTTCTGCGCCTCTGCCGGAAAGATAAACTTCGTCAGCCAATCCTGAAGGTCCATGTCGTCCGCCAAACCACGGAAAAGCGTCATCGGAATGTGGGTATGCGTGTTGATCAGGCCGGGAATCACGGCTTTGCCGGCGGCATTTACCGTTTGCCGGGACGTGTACTTTTTGACAATGTCGGCACGGCGTCCAACCTCAATAATCTTGGCTCCGCGAACGGCGATCGCTCCGTCCTCATAAACGGTCCGGTCCTTGTCCATCGTCACGACGGTTCCGCCAACGATAAGAAGATCGACCCGGGTCGTCTGCGAAGCGACACCCGCAAACGAATTGAAAGTGCTCGCGAAAACAAAGATGGAGGTGACAATTACTCTTGAGATCTTCATTTGAGTCATTTTAAAAACTTGGAATCGAAGGCACGCGGAAGGAGGTCGGCCATCATTATCGTTTCGGTCTTGCCATCGAGGTTCGACAAGAGCACCGGAATATCACCGCAAAATTCCCAGATCACCTGTCTGCAGGCTCCGCACGGAGCAGTTAGAACCTCGGTGTCCACGACGACCGCAAGACGTTTAAACTTGCTAACGCCTTCCGATACCGCCTTTTGTATCGCGACCCGCTCGGCACAATTTGTTAGCCCATAGCTTGCCGATTCGACGTTGCAGCCGGTGTAAATATCACCGTCCTCAGTCTCGACCGCAGCACCGACCTTAAAATTAGAATATGGAGCAAACGCTCGCGTTCGAACATTAGCTGCGGCGTCAATTAGTTCCTGGTCCGAGTGTTTCATTATGCCGGAAAGGCCTGCTCCTCGTTGAGCTTTTCGCGAACCATGCTGCACAGCATATCGACGCTGATGCCGGTGGCCGAGCCTTCAGGTAAGATGATGTCCGCATGCCGCTTCGATGGCTCCACAAATTCGAAATGCATCGGACGGATCGTGCGTTCGTATTGCTCCATCGTTCGCTCAAATGTCCGTCCGCGTTCATTAATATCGCGCTTCAGCCGGCGGATCAGACGAACGTCGTCTGGCGTATCGACGAACACGCGGCAATCAAGCAGATCGAGCACACGCGGCTCAGAGAAGATCAAAATACCCTCAACTATAACGACGGGTTTTGGTTCGATGAGATCGATCTTGTCACTACGCGTATGAGTAACGAAATCATAAAGCGGCATCTCGACCGTTAAGCCCTGCTTTAGGCGCAGGATGTGATTCACGAGCATGTCGCTGTCGATCGCGTCAGGATGATCGAAATTCGCTTGGTGCCGTTCATCAAGCGGCATGTCAGAAAGATTTCGATAGTAAGAATCTTGTTCGATAAGAACGACACGTTCGCGCCCAACCGCATCCACGATCGCTCGGGCGATGGTAGTCTTCCCTGATCCTGTTCCGCCGCAAATGCCTATTATCATAATCGTGAAATTATCCGCCGAAGCAGCGCCTTGAAAGTTTCCGCCACGCGGGCACCCGTATCCATGACTTCCTGATGATTGATCTCTTCTTCGGTCATTCCCGCACCGTAGTTCGTGATGCAGGAAATTCCCGCGACTCGCATTCCCTGATGCCGGGCAGCTATCGCCTCAGGCACGGTCGACATCCCGACGGCGTCTGCGCCGAGCTTCCTGTACAAGCGTATCTCGGCGGGTGTTTCGTAGGTCGGGCCGGAAAGGGCGCAATAGACGCCGCGGTGAAGAAAATCGATTAATTCTTTGTCTTCGCCGTTCTCAAATCTTTCGGTCGAGATCGCGATCGCCTCGGCTACGATAACGTCTTGAAGCTCACGGTCATAGACATTGGTCATGTCCGGAAATCTCGCTCCGAATCTCGAGTCGTTCGGTCCGCGGAGCGGACTTACGCCCATCATGTTCAAATGATCGGAGATCAGCATCAGGCTGCCTGGTGTCATCTCTGTATCCAAGCTGCCGGCGGCGTTGGTCAGAACAACGGTTTCGATGCCCATCAGCCCGAAGGTGCGGATCGGGAACATCACCTGCTCCATCGAATAACCTTCGTAATAATGAAAACGTCCTTGTTGAACGGCGATCGGAACTCCGCCGATCTTGCCCAAAACAAGCCTTCCGGCCTGGCCTTCGACGGTCGAAACTGCAAAGTGGGGTACCTCTGCGTAAGGGGTCGCGACCGGCTCTTCGATTTCGTCGGCAAACGCACCGAGCCCGCTACCGAGCACGATCACCGCTTTCGGCACGTGTTCGAACTTCGAACGAATAAACTCTGCGGCCTCTTGGGCATTCTCGTACGTCATGAAAATTGAGGATCAGACTCCCTTTTTGTACGGCACACCGAGAGCTTTCGGTGCGCGGCTAAGACCGATAAATCCAGCGAGGACGACTATGGTCAAAACATAAGGGATCATTTCTATGAACTGTATAGGTACGGGCTCGTCGCCGATCCTTGCCCACGAAGCACCCTGGATCTGGATCGTGATCGCTTCGGTGAAACCGAAGAAAAGGCACGCGAATAAGACCGGTATGGGCTTCCATTTAGCAAGTATCAACGCGGCAAGTGCGATAAATCCACGCCCCGCGGACATACCACGCGTAAACAATGACGACTGCCCGGTCGATAGAAATGCACCGCCGATAGCCGCAAGAACCCCTGAGATCAGGACGGCGACGTACCGCATCTTGACCACGCTAGTTCCTGCAGAATCAGCGGCCTCTGGATTCTCGCCAACCGCACGAAGCCGCAAGCCGAACGGCGTCTTGTATAAAAGATACCAGGCCAGCGGAACAAGAATGAGGGCAAAGATCGAGCCGATCGACAAACCGTTGAAAAACGTTGGAAGTTTGTAAGCCTGATCGATTTGCGGCGTAGAGCCGGTGGAATCGTAAATAACACCGCTGATCAAAGCCGGCAGCCCAAGCATTAAAAAGTTTATCGCCATTCCGGCGACGACCTGATCCGCTTCAAAATGGATCACAGCAATGGCATAGATCAATGCCGTCACAAGACCCGCACCCATTCCGCACAGTATTCCAAGAAAGGGATTACCGCTTTGAAATGTAACGACCGCAGCCGTGAAAGCACCCGCGAGCATCAAGCCTTCGAGGGCAATATTGATCACACCGGAGCGCTCGGAAAACAGCCCGCCCATCGCCGCAAATAAGAGCGGCGTGGCCGACGTGATCGCCGAAAAGAAAAATGCGAGTGTGAAAAAATCGAGCATATCGATCAGTTCATCAGCGCTTTGCGTAACGCTGGAAACAAGCAACGAATAAGATCATTATAGCCTGCAAAACAAAGCCAAGGTC
>JBBSKW010000186.1:0-5044 GCA_038256005.1 Pyrinomonadales bacterium | reverse complement strand
CTCCGCGGCAGATTCCCAATTCCTGCCAATGTCGTTTTGGTATCCGACGCCGAATAGCTGGTACTTTGCGCGTGGCGCTGATCACGCGCCGTTTCGGCTTATGGTCAATGGTGGTGCGGGGCTGACGACGGTTTCTGGAGGAGTTGAGTCGGCCGGCGGATTTGAGCAGAAGCTAAATGTACAGCCGTTCTTCGTTGCGGGTAAGTGGGACACCGTGAACGCAAATGGCATCGCGGTTTTGGTGCCGAAGGGAATCGGTGCGGCTGAGCAAAAGCGGGCGAATGAGCTAGCCGAATACGTTGCGGAAGCAAGAACTTATTTCTCCGGCCTGCTTGGTCCGGCACCAGACGTTCCAATCAGGATAGTATCGGCAGGTCGTGGTTCGGGCTTTCACTCGGGCGGAACGATTCTTGTTGAAAAAGCTGTCCTTTCGCGTTCAAAACTCGATTCGGGAACAGCGTTAAATCTTGCCGAAGCTACCGCCAAGCTTTGGATCGGTGATTCGATCAACGTCAAAGGTGACGGCTTCGGTGTGATTCGAGATGGCCTGCCGCGGCATCTCGCAAATCAGTTCATCGAGCACAAATACGGAAAGGAAATCGCGGATGTGGAGCGCACCCGTCAACGGATCGCTTATGCCTCCGTTTCGCGACGGGATGCTCCGCTAAATTTGGTCGCTCCGCTCGACGATTACTATTTTCCGGCCGTGGCGAACAAAGGTGCAATGCTCTGGCGGCTTTTGTCGCGGAAGGTCGGGCAAAAAGAATTCTTTGACGCGATAAAGGCGAATTCGACTTCGGGAACGATCTCGCTTGCTGATCTTCGCGCCGCATTTTCCACACAGAAAGATTTTCTTGATCAGATGCTCGATCAGACGACCGAGATGAATTTGCTGGTCGGCCTGCCGCAGTCATCGGGCGGCGAAACGAAGGTCGCGGTTCGGAACACCGGTACGACGGACATCACGGTCGATGTGACGGCGTATTTGGAAAATGGACAGTCGCTATCAGCTCCAACAACGGTTCGGGGCACGAGCTATGGTGACGTTGTTTTCAAGACACCTGCGAAGGTCAGCCGAGTCGAGATCGATCCAGATAAATTCTATCCGCAAACCGATTACTCCGATGATATTGCGCCTCGCGAAACTACGGACAGCGATCTGGTTCTCGCTGTGAAGCGAGACTTCGATCGCCAGACTTATCCTGCGGCTGAACAGTCAGCCCGAACAATTCTGCGATGGTCGCCGAGGTTCGACGATGTGCGTCTACTCTACGCACGAACCCTTTTGGCTCAAAACAAGTTGCTCGAAGCCGAGCGCGAGTTTACCGCAGTGTTGAATGAAAAGTTGCCAACTTCGCGAAGTCTCGCGTGGGCAGCGGTGGGCATGGCAGATGTTGCTTCGCGGACAGGAAGGAATGTTGATGCATTGCGTTTTTCTGAACAAGCAATTCGAGCCGATGCCGACTATGGTGCCGGACTCGCGGCTCGTGTGGTACGGAACAAACTCAACCGACCGTTTGCGTCAGATGAATCGATCAAAGGATTCTTTGCGCAATTTGATAAAGCTGCGATCTCGAATAGAAAGACGGAGATCGACGCGCTGGTGATGCCTGGCGAGATCGCGAGATTCGCAAGCGGCATTACGGGCCAAGCGGTCGAATGGCGTTCGGATATTAAACATATGGATCGGCTAGATGCGGACACTGCTTTGGTGGAAGCGAATATGACGGTTCGATTGCTGAATCGCGAGGTCGAAACCGGTCTGGCAGTTTATCGGCTTGCGCAAACGCCGTCCGGTTGGAAGCTTAGTGGTGTAGATATCTTTGAAGTTCGATAGATCAATGCAAATCTCCGCCGAATTGGAAAGAACTTTTTCGCGAATCAAGCTGTTGCTGATGGATTGCGACGGCGTGCTAACGGATGGCCGGCTTTACTTTAGTGAAACCGGCGAGGCGGTGAAATCGTTCCACGTACGTGATGGAGAGGGAATTTCGAATTGGCATAAAGCCGGATTTAGGTCCGGGATCGTTACGGGCCGCGGCGGTGAAATTGTAGGAGCAAGAGCTAAGGAACTAGGGATCGATTTCGTCATCGCCGATTCGAAAGACAAAGCTGGTGATGTGATTCGGCTAATGTTGGAGGCTGAGGTTTCGCCGATACAAACGGCTTTCATTGGAGACGATCTAGGCGATCTTCCGGCGTTCATTGAAGTAGGAATGCCGATCGCGGTGTCCGACGCTGTAGAAGCGGTTAAACGGGCTGCACAGTATGTCACGAAAACACCTGGCGGGTACGGGGTTGTCCGCGAAGTGATCGACTTAATGCTTCACGCAAAACACACATCTTCACGCGATCAAAAGGCCGGCTCTTAGTAGCTTTTCTAAACAATCATCGACGATAGACGGTAGCTTTTCCTTAAACTCCTCTAGTTGATCTGCCGGCACGTCAGCCGCAGCCAAAACGCCTTGCGCGATCGCTTGCTTATTCCGCGAACCGTCGGCCAATTCAATAACAAGTTTCACCAGATCCGATTCCGGCTCGAGATTCATTCCTGTCATCGTTGTGACGGCGACACAATCGTGTTCGATCTGCCATCGAGCAAATTCACTCGAAGCAGGTTTGTCCGAAACAGCATCCGCCATTCGAGGCTCGAACCGGTGGAAATGAACGAGATCGACATGAAACATCCGCAATAGAAATGTCGCGAGTTTATTTCTATCATCGTCTGTGGTTTGGACGTTTGAGTTTGCCAATGAGAGCTTTGAGCGCTCCATGAGATCGCCGAAGTCAACACTTCTTGTCCACACTTTCCCAAGTTCGGCTAAAACGGTTTTCGTCAGCGGATGATTCATCTGCACATTTTCATCTTTGTCGCCGATGAACTGCATCGTGCTCGTATCTGAAAGATGAGAGTCAGCATCTGCCGGCTTAAGCGACGAAGATATTCTGAATAATTCGACAATTGACGGATCCGCGTTGCGGTTCAAGGTAAAGTCAGAGTGGCAGATAAGAGTTGAGCGAAAGCGGCGGAATTTAATGAAATCAGTGTATTGTTCGCGTATGATCAGATCGGTCCCGATGGTGTTCAAAACACTTCGCACCTCTTCCGAAAAGCCATGCGTCGTTGATGATGAGATATCCGATTCGGAAACGTATTGTAATCCATACTCGCCGATCATCGATGCAAATTCGTGGAAATAATACGCGCGATTAACGTCAGCAAGATCGTCATGATAGACATTCGAAGCCGGTCGTTCAAGAAATTCAGTAAGTTCGCGCTCGATCAGCTTTGCGTGCAGATGCTCTTTCGGCAGTGCTTCGTGGATGAATCCTAGTATTGTACCGGCCTGATTTACCTTCTCTTCAACGCCGTCGATCGACGCGGTGTGGAACCTCATTATCCCGCGGGCAATTTCGCGAATATGAAAACCAGGGTAAGCGTTGTAACTAATGTAGCCGATGCCATTGGGAGCCAGACATTCGGAATAGATCCGGAGCACATGATCGCGAATAAAATCGGGCACCCATGAAAAAAGACCGTGGGCAATGATGAAATCGAACTGGCCGAAATCGTCTACCGAAAGAGTTGTCAGGTCCCCACATTCGAATCGGGCGTTTGCTAAACGAAGAGCCTCCTTCGCTGCATTTGCATCGTCAATGTGCACTTTGGAAAGGTCGATACCGACGAACTTACTATTAGGGTGACAATACGCAAACGAAAGGAGGTTCGTGCCATCGCCGCAGCCGAGTTCCAGCATTCGACAGTTGTCCGGCAAGGCGGTCTCTACCCCAAAGTATTTGCCGATCGTAGAAAGCCGATCCGGCCGAGTTTGCGGAAACGTAAAGCTTGGGTAGGGAACCTCGTCGTAGATAAAGTCTTCGCTCATATATTATAAAAGCTTGATCTGCTTATGCGTTCAGCGAACGTTAACACGAAAAACTAGGAATTTGAAGTTTTTGATCGATAAACAGGTTGAAGAAAGAAGCTTAGACTTTAGTGGCAGCAAAAAGGCCGCTGGATGTGGCCGTCAGCTATAAGTTATTCCTTATATTCATACATACTTCCGGCGTATGGTTCGGGTCTGTCTTTTTCGTATTTCAAAAGAAACTCTTTGATCGCTTCTTCTGTTCCGGTGAAGATCAATGCGGCACCCTTATACACCTTGAACGCATTTCCGTGATCCGGAATCAGGACTTGTTCAAGCGTAAGGCCATATCCGTTTGCCAAAACCTCGATCGTTCTGTCCTTAAAGATCATTCTTGATACCTCGCTTGTCTTAATTCTTACTACTTGGAAGGCGAGAAGAATAACAGATGACATGAGATTGAATAACAAAACCGATTTAGTACGAAACAGAAAATTAACATTTTGGGCAGTCAAAGAAAGTACGCTGGCCGCGGCCGCGCATAATTGAACGAGCTAAAAGCGACGATTTGTGGGAATTTAATGAGGTTTCGAGAAAAATGTTAATTTGGTGCGACACCGGCTTGACAAGGGTAGGTCCGATGTAGAGAATATGTGATTGCCTCTAAAGAACTTGTTTCTACCTGAAAAGAGAAAGTTGTGAAAGTTCGCTTGGGGCGGTTGACAAAGTTTTTTACTACTGTACACTCAGTAGTTTCGCCTCGAAAGAGCGAAAGTTTGAAAATAAGCCCTTCCGTAATTTAGATCGGGAAAATTCGAAAAAAATCGAATGTTGGGTTGACAAGAGATTTAGCTTCTGTATAATCAGAAGTTTCGCCCCACGGAGGGACGAGAGCCGGAAACGGTTTGAAAGTTGATCTTTGAAAACTAGATATGTAGGTCCATGTGTTAATTCGTGAACAACGAATAATAGTTAAGAAGCTTCGGCTTCCTAACACGTCAGATGAATTTCTGACGCTAAACTAGAACTAGGAAATAAACGAGAGTTTGATCCTGGCTCAGAATCAACGCTGGCGGCGTGCCTCAGACATGCAAGTCGAACGATTAAAGCTCTCTTCGGAGAGTGTATAGAGTGGCGCACGGGTGAGTAACACGTAAGTAATCTACCTTCGAGTGGGG
>JBBSKW010000185.1:0-5150 GCA_038256005.1 Pyrinomonadales bacterium | reverse complement strand
CTGTTTGCTAATGCCCGCGCAAGTCCGTGAAAAGCCTTAAAACTATCGTCGTTCCGTTCGGCGACCAAAGTGCCATCTTCCATTTTGAAGGCGACGCCGGTTGGAACAGGGGTTAAAAGAGTTCCTTTCGGTCCCTTAACTTCCAATTTGTCATCTGCGATCGAAACGGTAACGCCCGCCGGGATCGTGATCGGTTTTTTTCCTACTCGTGACATATAATTTGTGGCCATCGGCCAAGATCAGTTGCCAGTCGATCGGTGGTTTGACTGACCACTGACCGTTGCGCACTGATTAATAAACTTCAGCCAAGATCTCGCCGCCGACGTTTTCTTTACGTGCTCTCTTTCCGCTCATCAATCCCTGCGATGTTGAAACGATATTGATACCGTATCCGCCCAGAACCTTCGGAATATCGTCAGCTCCGACATAAACTCGTCGGCCGGGCCGCGAAACACGGGAAAGATGCGTGATCGAAGAAGTGCCCTTTGTGTCGTAGCGAAGGAATATTCGAATTACATACTTTACGCCCTCACCCTTGTTGGTGAAGTTGTTGATGTACCCTTCTTCTTTAAGAATCTTTGCGACTTCGAGCTTCAATTTAGAACCCGGAATATCGACCCGCGGATGATTCGCGGCGATCGCATTCCTGATTCGTGTAAGCATGTCGGCTATTGGATCGGTCATTTCTATTCTTACTCCGTTTTTTTGTTTGAAGTTCCGCTTCTAGGCGTAATCGTCACGACGAAATACTTCGTCTTTGTTCGAAGCCCGCTGAAGCACGTACTCCTAACTAATTACCAGCTTGATTTAATAACTCCCGGGATCTGTCCTTCGAGAGCGAGTTCACGCATCGCGATGCGGGAAACTCCGAACTTTCTTAAATACCCTCGTGACCTACCGGTCTGCGAGCAACGGTTGCGAACCCGAACCGGGCTGCCGTCGCGAGGCATTTTCTGAAGCTTGATCACCGCCCCATCGACCTGTTCGAGCGACGATTTGGGGTCGTTGATGATCTTCTTCAATCCGGCACGACGTTCGGCCCAAAGCTGGACCTTAGCCTTCCGGTCGTTGTTCTTAACTATTTTGCTGATCTTTGCCATAACAATTCTTAGTTCAATTTCTAGTGCTCGCCACGAACTATGCTCTAAAAGGCATTCCCATCGACTTCAGTAACGAGCGAGCTTCTTCATCAGTTCTCGCGGTCGTGATGATCGAAATGTTCATTCCGCGCGTTTTATCGACCTTATTAAAATCGATCTCCGGGAAAATAAGCTGCTCGCGAACGCCAAGTGTATAATTACCGCGACCGTCAAAGGCTTTGCCCGAGATACCGCGGAAATCGCGAACACGCGGCAATGCAACCGAGATCAACCGGTCAAGGAACTCGTACATTCGGTCGCCGCGAAGTGTGACCATCGTGCCGATGCTCATTCCCTGTCGGAGTTTGAACGCAGCGATCGACTTCTTAGCTTTCGTGATCACTGGTTTCTGGCCTGCGATCGCCTTCAATTCTTCAGTTGCGACATCCAGGATCTTCGCATTTGAACTGGCTTCGCCCAGTCCCATGTTAACGACGATCTTCTCGATCTTCGGGATCGCCATCGGATTCTTGATAGCGAACTCTTTTTGAAGTGCCGGAGCGATCTCTTTCTTGTATTTTTCTTTTAACCTAGCCATTGTTTGAGATTTCCTCGTTTGGGTCTCGGTTCTTCGTGATCTAAGATCTCATGCTCGAAGACGACCGTTTCCAAACATCAAACTATTCTTCTTCCGAACTTTCTTCTTTCTCTTTCTTGGCCTCTTTTGTGCCAAATACCTTTGGTTCCGGGATTACCTTGCCGCTCTTGGCGACTCGGACCTTTTCACCCTCACGAACCTCGTATCGAACACGCGTCGGCTTGCCGGTCTCGGGGTCGATCACCGCAACATTCGAAACGTCAACCCAGGCTTCCTTTTCAATGATGCCGCCTTCGCGGTTCATCTGCGGAACTGGTTTCGTGTGACGCTTTACGATCTGTGCACCTTCAACCTTTACCTTGCCATTTCGAGCATCGACGGCGATCACGCGGCCACGCAACGGAACTCGCTTTTCATTGCTATCAAAGCGGTTGTATTCCTTGCCGGCAACGAACACGACATTGTCACCGCGTTTGATCCTGCTCTTAACTGTTCCTGTCTTTACCGTTTTCATTTCTTCAATTCCGAATTCTATTGATCGAACTCGGCTCCAGCTAGATCACTTCAGGGGCAAGTGAAACTATCTTCATAAAATTCTTTTCGCGAAGCTCACGAGCGACCGGGCCAAAAACGCGTGTTCCCATCGGTGTTCCGTCGTCTTTGATCAAGACCGCTGCATTTTCGTCGAAGCGAATGTACGTTCCGTCTTTGCGGCGAACTTCTTTTCGCGTTCGGACGATGACCGCGTTATAGACTTTTCCCTTCTTCGCATTGCCATCTGGCGAAGCCTCTTTTACCGTTACTTTGATCTTGTCGCCTAACCGAGCAATTTTCGCGGTCGAACCCCCGATCGGCATGATCATCACCACACGCTTCGCACCTGAGTTGTCAGCGACCGTCAAAGAGGTCTGCATCTGAATCATAACTTTTCTCCAATTTTCGGAATGCCGTTTCTAACCACCTTCCGCCGTCTTATGACCAAACTCGAAACTATAATTCCGCTTTCTGGATGATCTCGACAACACGCCAACGCTTTCGAGCACTTAATGGCCGCGTCTCAACGATACGCACCTTGTCGCCGATCTTAGCCCCTTTGTCATCGTGAGCCATGAATTTCTTTCGCTTACGGATGTATTTGCGATAGATCGGATGCTTCACCAATCGGTCCACGCGGACCACAACGGTCAGCGTCATTTTATCGGAAGTTACTACGCCGATCTTTTCAGCTCGCTTGCCCTTGTGAGCCGGTGCATCGCCTTCATCGGAAGTGCTTTCTGCGGACGTAACCTTACCTGGTTTTGCCTCTGCATCCGGAACAGCTTCAACTGCAGTCTCAGCAGCTTCTGCTTTACCTTCGGCAGCCGCTTCAACAACCGTTTCTTCGGTGGTTTCGACGACTTCTTCCGTCGCGGCCGTCTCTTCCAATTCTTCTGTTTTCTTCTTAGCCATTATCGTTTCTCAAACCCTAATCGGCCGATGCCTTTTCCTTCTCACCCATCAATGTATAGACACGAGCGAGCGTTTTCTTTTCTCGGCGGATGTCGTTAACGACCTCACCAACGCCCAGCGTTTTCCGGAACTTAAGCCGAAAAAGGGATTCCTTCAATGCATCTGCCTGATCCTTAAGCTCTTCAGCGTTCATTTCGCGAAGCTGATCCATAGTCTCTTTGCTTTTCATACTTAAACAACGCCTCCCTCGAGGTCTGCCCGCGACACAAATTTCGTCTTGATCGGAAGCTTTTGTGCGGCAAGGCGAAAAGCCTCTCGCGCCAATGCTTCGTCGACACCCTGGATCTCATACATCACGCGACCCGGTTTGATGACCGCGACCCAATGATCCGGAGCACCCTTACCGGAACCCATTCGGGTTTCAGCCGGCTTCTTCGTGATCGGTTTGTCCGGAAACATTCTGATCCAGATCTTACCGCCACGTTTGACGTGTCGTGTCATTGCAATACGGGCCGCTTCGATCTGTCGATCGGTGATCCAACCCGCTTCCAATGCTTTGAGTCCGAAGTCACCAAAATCGAGGTTTTCGCCACGCGTAGCTTTTCCGCGCATGCGCCCTTTCATCACTCGACGGTGCTTGACCTTTTTCGGCATCAACATAACTTAAAATCTCCAGTGATCCGTGAACGGCGACCAAACGAGGTCAAAACTATTCACAATAAACTAATAACTAGCGTCGGTCGTCTCTTCGCGGCGGCCTTCTGTCTCCGCGTCCGCGTCCGCCTGAGCGATCTGCCTTCGGCTCGATCATCGGGTCCGATGTGGTTCCCCGTGCCATCGACGCATTTGCGTCAAGGATCTCACCGCGATAAACCCAGCACTTTACACCAATGATCCCAAAAGTAGTCAGTGCTTCTGCAAATCCGTAATCGATATCTGCACGCAAAGTGTGCAGCGGCAGACGGCCTTCGAGCGACCATTCCGTTCGTGCGATCTCAGCTCCATTCAATCGACCCGATATCATCACCTTAATACCTTGAGCTCCAAAGCGGATCGATTCTTCGATCGTCTTCTTCATAGCACGGCGAAAAGCGATACGCTTTTCAAGCTGTTGACAGATCTTTTCTGCCTGTAGCTGTGCGTTAAGCTCTGGGTGGCGAATTTCTTGAATCGATATCAATACTTCACGGCCCGTCGTTCTCGAAAGATCTTCACGAAGCTTTTCGATCTCAGCACCTTTACGACCGATGATGATTCCGGGTCGAGCGGTGTAGATGATTATCTTCATTCGGGCAGCCGCACGCTCGATATCGATGTGTGATACACCACCACCTGCGAATTTCTTCTTAAGATCGCGCTTGAGCTGCAGATCTTCCGCAAGAAACTTGGCGAAGTCCTGCTTCGTGAACCAATGCGAATGCCAGTCTTTGTTGTAGCCGACCCTAAAGCCGTATGGATGAACTTTCTGTCCCATATTGATCTCTTACTGTCTCTCGAGGTCCTCGTTGATTTTCAGCTGAGCTTCATCAGCCGGCTTCGTTTCCTGGCTATGAGCTTCGGCGTCCGTCGACGCATTTTTCGCATCTGCGACTTGTGCATCGCTCTCAACACTGGCCGTTTCAACATTCTCGGCAACCGGCGTTTCCGTTACAGGCGTTACCGATTCAGTCTCCTCTACGATCGGCGTCGCCTTTGTTTCAGCTTTCTTCGCCTTCGTTTCAGATTTCTTTGTCGCCGCTTCCGTTTTCGCCATTTCGATGCGACGAGCCTTTGCTGCCTCAGCCAATATCTCGCGTTCGGTCTTTGGCTTTTCGTCGCTGGTCACCGCGATCGTGATGTGGCAATAATGCCGTTGTTCACGATATGCACGTCCTTGCGGAGCTGGCCGCATACGGCGTCGGTTCTTCGTCGGCCCCATATCGACGAAACAAGTCCTTACCCAAAGATCGTCCGGATCGACCGCGATGTTCTGCTTCTCAGCCTGATAAGTAGCATTTGCTATTGCTGAGCGAAGTGTCTTCTCG
>JBBSKW010000184.1:0-5176 GCA_038256005.1 Pyrinomonadales bacterium | reverse complement strand
GAAAAGGGTTCGGATCAATCACGTATCTGGTTTATGCACGGCCTCGGCCACTGGCTCGGAATGAACGTCCATGATGTTTCAAAACCGGGTGCGGCCCTTGCTCCGGGCATGGTCTTTACCAACGAACCTGGCGTTTATATTCGTCTTGATGCTCTCGACAATTTGCCGAAAGACGCCGAAACACAGGCTTTCATTGCCAAGATCCGGCCGGCATTTGAAAGATACAAAGGAATCGGTGTTCGCATCGAGGACGACATGCTAGTCACGGCGAGCGGTGTCGAATGGATGTCCAAAGACCTGCCTCGCACCGCGGACGCGATCGAAGCCTTCCTTGCAAAAGCCAGGAAATAGTCGCTGGCTTTTGAACTTTGGAGGCAGTCGGATCGTTTGGTTCGGCTGCTTTCTTTTGATGGCTACGTTTCTTTGCCGAAAACTCTATCGAATTGACTTAGTTACGAACGCGAACGCATAATTGCGACGACAAATGCTTCCTCTTTTTATCGTTAATCCAAAGAGCGCCTCAGGCTCAACGCGTGACAAATGGTCGGGCGTGGCGGCTGATCTGCGGACGCATTTCGGGCCCTTCAAAGTAGCCTTCACCAAATGTCCTGGCGATGGTATCGAACTCGCTCGTCGGCATGCCGAAGAAGGTGCTGAGTTCATCATCGCCTGTGGCGGCGACGGTACGATCAACGAGGTCGCGAACGGCATTCTGCTTTCTAAAACTGATTGTGAATTCGGCGTCTTCCCTTCGGGCACCGGCGGCGACTTTCGCCGGACCATCGGACTGCCAACCTCGCCTCGCGAGATCGCTCGTGCTTTGAAAGACGGCGAAACTCGGCGCATCGATGTCGGCCGCGTAACGTTTCAAGATCTCGATGGCAATCCGGCCCAACGCTACTTCGTAAACGAATCATCCATCGGACTTGCACCGGCGATAATCGAACGCGTAAAAGGCTCGACATCGCTAAGCTGGCTGCCGCTCGACTCGGTTCGCGGCCGTGCAAGCTTTGCGCTGTCGGCATTGCAGGAAATCGTCGGACTTGGTGCAATTCCTGTTCGTGTAAAGATCGACGACGGCGACGAATCGCTGATCCAAACCGTTAATCTCTGCATCGCCAACGCCCGCTATTTCGGCGGCGGCATGATGATCGCTCCCGATGCCAAACTGGCCGACGGAATGCTCGATGTCGTGAACGTCGGCGACATCAACACCGCAAAGATCATCCTCAACGCCTACACGCTCTACCGTGGAACGCACATCGATCTGCCCGAAGTAAAAAGCAAACTCGCTCGACGCATTGAAGTAAACCCCGCAACCCCGACCGACCGTACACTCATTTCCATCGACGGTGAACTTCCCGGTAAACTCCCTGCGATCTACGAGGTAGTTCCATCTACACTAAAACTCCGCGTTCCGAAAACTTAGTCTCTCAAGCTAGCTGCATCGGTCTGGTCCCGAAGCAGAGATCGCGGTGTTTGTTCCGTTCAGCACGAACGCGAGTGGAACAAGGTGGAACAAAAATGGGCGTTTTTGATGTTTTTCCGTTTCATGCCATCAAGTTCAGGGAATTTTTCCTCATTTGCGCCATTTTTGCACCAGGCCAATTGTGGTGGCGCGCCTGGAGCAAGGTGGCGCAGGAATCGGCGTTTTTTGGCAATTTTTGTTTCACGGTGCCCAAGGTCGAGCGAAACAGCCTGTTACAAGGCTCGATGTTTTTGCCCATTTTTATTTAATGATCAAAGAACCTGCCGAAGAATATTCCCGGCCCGATGGAATTATCCTCTACGATCCGAACTTTCGAAATAGCAGATGGCTCGATCTGCACTAGATGTAAAGAATGCGCGATTTGATAGCGTTTGTGATAAATGGAATGATTGATACGATTGGAAAAGCCGACCTCTTATAGCTAGCTCCTTTCGCGAGGAGCGAGTCGGCATCCGCCTCGGATGACGGCGTTCGTCTCGCTCACGAGTTCACAAAACCTTCGAATTTTCAAAAACCTTGAAGAGACGCTATCCCGTATAGAATTTGCAGAATTGCAGGCCTGTGCGTTATCGTACTGACAAGCACTAATCGATTCCTTATTCTTCAAGTTTGAACGAGATAGATTTCGCTCGCATTCGAACGCTGGTTAGCGTAAGGAGTTTAATTTGCCCTTCGATGCTTTATCTGGAATGCTCCGTAACGAAATCCTCACCGCTTTGCCCTTTAAGGACCTCGCGAGGATAAAACCGAAGCTCGAAAGATTTGAAATGATCTTCGGCGAGACCCTCAACACGCCAAACCAGATCGTCGAGCATATCTATTTCCCCGACAGCGGAATGATCTCTCTGCTCGGCACCCTAGGCGAAGGCGCAAATCTCGAGATCAGCATAGTCAGCAGCGAAGGCGGCATTCCGCTGTGCCCTTTTCTCGGCACACCGTCATCACCGGTAAGAGCCGTGGTGCAGGGAGGCGGTATTGCTCACCGCATCAAAACCGCCGATTTTCTCGACGAATGCAAGGATTCGCCGGCCTTGACCAGGATGCTGCTGCATTTTACACGCTCGCTTATGCTGCAGATATCGCAATGCGCCGTCTGCTTTCGTTTTCATCATACCGAGGAGAGACTCGCACGCTGGCTATTGATGTCTGCCGACCGCATGGCGTCGAACGAGTTTCTCATGACACAGAAGATCCTCTCCCACATGCTCGGCGTCCGGCGCGAGTGCGTCACAAAAGCCGCTTCGCACCTGCAGAAACTCGGAGTAATTCACTACAGCCGCGGAAAGATACACATCCTCGATCGCCCTGCTCTAGAAACCGCCTCCTGCGAATGCTACTTAATTTTATCGACTATTGGACGTTGATACTCCGCCGAGGAGGTCTTCGACAGTAGTATCTGCACACGTGGGAACCCGAACGCCCCATTTGAATTTATAAGTACATGCTAGATGAGCGTCCTTTGAATGCCGTTGTTAGAACGATCGTTGCCAAGCTGACCCGTGCGCCCGTTTTGAACACGCATCTGGCTTGTCAGGTTGCTTTTACAATTGCGAAATAGATCGGCATTCCGACCGTAATGTTGAATGGGAACGTCACTCCCAGAGCCATCGGGATGTAGAGCCCGGGGTCCGATTTTGGGGCCGCAAGCCGCATCGCCGCAGGAACTGCAATATACGAGGCGCTAGCTGCCAAAATTGCGAAAATAAAGCGGTTGCCATCTTCACTAGTAACCAATCTACTTAATAAAGCAATCAGGCTTCCGTTAACGAGCGGAACTAAAAGGGCAAAGACCGTAACAAACCAACCGTATTTCCTAAACGCAGCAAAGCGTTTGGCTGTAACCATTCCCATTTCGAGTAGAAATATCGCCAAAAAACCTTTGAAGATATCGGTCGTAAAAGGCTTTATTCCTTCCGCTTGTTTTGAGTCGGCGATAAATCCGATTATCAAACTTCCAAGAATCATTAGGACGCTTCCGTTCGTAAATGAATGCTGAATAACATCCTTCAGGTTCCCCTGTTTCTCCGAATCCTTGTCGTAACGCATCATCAGAATCACGCCGACTATGATCGCGGGGGATTCCATCAACGCCATCACCGCCACCATGTGCCCGCCAAACGGGATCATTTGTGATTCCAGGAATGAAACTGCGGCTACAAATGTTACTGCGCTGACAGAGCCGTAAGTTGCAGCGACCGCTCCAGCGTCGCTGATGTTCATTCGTCGTTTCAGAATAAAGAAGATGTAAATCGGAATAAGCGAAGCGATTAAGACCCCAAAAACAAGCGAATAAAGTATCTCAAGAGAAAACGGGCTGTGGGCTAATTCCTGTCCGCCCTTAAAACCAATGGCGAACAGCAAATACAAAGAGATAAACTTGCTGGACGAGGCGGGAATTTCTAAATCGCTTTTGACCACTATGGCGAAGATGCCAAGAAGAAAAAATAGGAGTGTCGGGTTGGTCAAATTCGATATTAATAGCTGAGAATCCATAATAACCTACGGTCATGATTAGCAGAAAGGTATCTTACCATACCTAAGTGCAGTCAGAAGAGTAGGTTACAAGGTTCGGATACGCACTCAAATTTCGAGGGCTAAGATTCGTCAGATATTGCGGTTATTCGTATTGGTCGGACGGCGGCTTCCGGTTTCCTTCTGTCGAACGTAGTAAAGATCTCGTGAAAATTTGTAATTGAATTTGTGCGAAATGCCAACTTGCTTGCGGTATCTGGCAAAACCCCGGAGCTGCGTGTCGTAAAAAGCTTCAAACGAAACAAAAGGTTCAATTTTCTTTCTTGCCACCGTAATTTCAAGCCGTCCTATGGGCGCTCTTGACCGCCGAAGCGACTGGCGACGTAGCTGTCGAGGATTTCGCGGAACTCTGAAATGATGTTGTCGCCGCGCAGGGTCGTCCGAAGCTCACCATCAACGTAAACGGGAGCGACGGGCTTTTCGGACGTGCCGGGCAGCGAAATACCTATGTTGGCCTGCTTCGACTCACCGGGGCCGTTAACTATACAGCCCATCACCGCCACCTTCATCTCTTCGACGCCGGGAAAGTTTTCGCTCCAAACGGGCATCTGTTCGCGTAGATACGTCTGAATCTCCTCGGCCAGTTTCTGAAAGAAAGTGTTCGTGGTCCGGCCACAGCCAGGGCAGGACGCGACTTGCGGTGTGAAGCTGCGCAAACCAAGCGATTGAAGAATCTGCTGACAGACGACGACTTCCTCGACGCGATCCCCGTTCGGTAGCGGCGTGAGCGAGGCGCGAATCGTATCGCCGATGCCCCGTTGCAAAAGTATGGAGAGTGCAGCGGTGGTACCAACGATGCCTTTAACACCCAGCCCAGCTTCTGTAAGGCCAAGGTGCAACGGAAAGTCGCAGCGCGCCGCCAACTCTTCATAGACTTGTATCAGGTTCTGAACATTGCTTACTTTCGCGCTCAGGATGATCCTATTGTGTGCGAGACCATAACGTTCGGCAACCTTGGCGCTGTCGAGGGCGCTTTCGACGACGGCTTTCATCATCACTTCGTCCGCACTAAGCGGCTGAGCCAATTGCGAGTTTGCATCCATCATTTTGGTGAGCACTGCTGAATCAAGTGATCCCCAATTAACGCCAATGCGCACAGGCTTGTCGTATTGAATGGCCACCTCGATCATCGTCCGGAAATTATCACTCTGCTTG
>JBBSKW010000183.1:0-5243 GCA_038256005.1 Pyrinomonadales bacterium | reverse complement strand
GGGTTGAGTTTGTCTGCGATGTGCGGAGCGTTGCCCGGTCGCGGTGGCCGCAGTTCAATGGGATGGTGCTCCGTGAACTGCTTAGTGAGAACGGCATCGGCTACGAGCACTTGCCTGAGACCGGCGGGAAAACGCGGCCCAAACCGGAAGATCTTGCATGGGGAATTGGCCGGATAATGGAAATCGCGTCAGAAACGCGTGTCGTGCTAATGTGTTCGGAATCGCATCCGCTTTCTAAACACAAAGTTCCCCGTGCGAACTGCCACCGTATCGGTATGCTCGCACCAATGCTCAGAGCAAAAGGCGTCAAAAGAATAGTTCACATTCTACCCGACGGAAGATCGACCGAGTTTGATGAATCCGCTGTGCCCTCAATTTGGTAAGGCCTCGCATTCGGCACCCAGCATTTTATTGCGGTGCAGTATTCGCCGTATGGCTCGCCGAATCGAAAACGCAGATCGCCTTCCTCAAGCGGCCTGAAGTTCGCCCGAAAGATATCCATTTTCAATGTTATCGGTGAATAAGCAAGTCAGTGTTGTTGCACAGATAAAAGCATTTACTAACTATGCATCAAGTGGTAGAATGAAAATTCGGGTTGGTAATAGCTGACCGATCTTTTTGTGAAATAAACAGCAGTGGAAAATGTGCGAAAACGATACACTTTGGCTCGATCCCGGCAAAAAGTCAAAAAACGACGATGTTTGTTCCACTGTGTTCGACCGACGCGCTCGCACAACGGAACAAAAATGGGCAGAAAACGCGATAAATGTTCACACGTGTTCACAGTCGGCGGGCTCGAAGGTGAACAAAGATCGGCGTTTTTCGATATTTTCCGGAATTTGGATAGGGAGCAAGTGATATTTTAGGAAGTTTAAACAACAGATCTTTGGCAAAGGCCACCCGCGAACTTGCTGCTGCTTGTCCTGAAATGGCCAAGATCTATTCGTCATACGGAGTTCCGCCGTTGTGGGATCGCGAGCCCGGTTTTGCCACGCTTCTTCAGATAATTTTGGAGCAACAGGTATCTCTCGCATCGGCAAAAGCATGCTTCGATAAATTGAGTGCACGGATTGGGCTTGTTTCTCCGGATAATCTGCTCGAATTGAATGATATTGAATTAAGAGCGATCGGTTTTAGCCGTCAAAAGGCCGGATATGCGCGGCATCTTTCGGAGGCGATTCTAGAAGAACGTATTGATATAGACCGACTTGTTAGCCGGCCTGATCCCGAGGTCAAAGCCGAATTGGTAAAGCTGAAAGGTATTGGAGAATGGACGAGCGATATCTACTTATTGATGGCATTGCTTCGGCCGGACGTTATGCCCAAAGGAGATATCGCTTTACATTCTGCGTGGCACAAGCTTTCAGGCGAACCACGGCCGAGCTCGGACGAGTTTATCGTTATCGCTGAGCGTTGGAAGCCGTTTCGTTCGGTCGCGGCACGGTTACTTTGGCATTTTTACCTTTCTGAACGCAAAGCAAAGAAAAATGAGCGTAAAATGAGCTTTTAAAGCAAACTATTTCCGAACTCCCATACATCTGTTATCGTTGGATATCTTTGTATTCTTGATCAAAACGAGGTTTGTAATGAAATTTAAGATCTTCGCAATATTTGCGTTCGCCGCCCTCGCCGCACAGTTCGTTATTCCCGTGTCTGCCGATGAGACCGCCGCCCGAAAAGCAAAAGTTCAGGCGAGCCAGTTAGTTGCGATGCTTCCGGCTTCGGACGGAGTCGTTACGATAAACACGAGCCGAATGATGAACGATGCTCTGCCACGTATTCTGGCAAGCAATCAGCCGATGCTGGCCGACGTAATGTCGAAGATCGATTCGATGCAGACCAAAACCGGCATCAACCTAAAGAGCTTCGATCACGTCGCGATCGGCATTAACGCAAAGCAGATATCCGCGAAGGACTACGAGGTAGAACCGGTGATCATCGCCCGGGGAACGGCAACGACCGACTCGATCATCGCGGCGGCGAAAAAAGCGGCCGAGGGAAAGTATCGCGAAGAGCGTTTTGAGAACAAAGTTTTGTATATCTTCTCGGTAAAAGCGATCGCTGATGCGAAGGCCACAGCCGATCAAAAAGCAAAGGCGGGCACGTGGTACGGAAAGATCACAAATGGTGCAATGAAGGAGGTTGCGTTATCGGTATTGAGTGCAAACACGGTCGCGTTTGGAACACCGTCGCGTGTTCGCGAAACGATCGAAGCCAAGTCAAAGGTCGGAGCCGACGTCCTCGAACTGCTTGGCAAGAAAGAAATTGCGGTGATGAACATGGCGATGAAAGTTCCCGCAGGAATGGGCCAATTCCTTCCTCTCGACGGCGATGAACTTGGCAAGAGCATTGACTCGATCAAATATCTTTACGGCAGTATGGACGTGACCGGCGAAGCTGCCGCGATGAACCTTTCGGCTCGAACGGCACAGGCGAAAGACGCACAGTCTCTGTTCGAGACGCTTGAAGGCTTAAAGGCGGTCGGCGGAATGCTGCTAGGTAATTCGAAACGGCCTGACCAGCAACTTTATGCACGATTGATCAATAATGCCGCGATCTCACGTAATGGTACGGACATCGCAATGGATATCCGCATTCCGCAGAGTGACATCGATGCGTTGGTGGCGGTGCTAAAAAAGTAGCTGATATTTGTTAATTTAGTTCCTGCTGCGGCGTAAACCACTGTCGCGACGCACGGAGAATCTTTCGAGGTCGGGATTAAATTTCCCGGCCTCGTCGAATAAAGGGAACAATTGTAGCCCACTCGAAAGATATGCGGCCCTCAGTTCGACCGGCCGCGTACCGGCCCGATTGATCACATGCACTCGAGTTCCACGAACGGTTTCGATCCAAGAAGCGAATTCTTCTGCCCGGCCGACCGTTGCTGACAATAGCAACATTCTTATTCTTGGCGGCGTCAAGATTATCGCTTCTTCCCAAACGTGTCCGCGTTCTTCGTCTGAAAGATAATGAGCTTCGTCGAGGATCACAAGATCAGTCCGAACCTGCTCGCCTTCCCTCAAAGCGTCGAATAGCTGGTTTCGAAAGATCTCTGTCGTGCCGACAATTAATGGAGCACCGCCGTGTTCCTTCCGATCACCGGTCAGTATGCCAACACGTTCGGCTCCAAACTCAGCAATGAACTCTGCATATTTCGAGTTTGTCAGAGCCTTCAGTGGTGTCGTGTACCATGCACGCTTACCTTGCGCCAAGAGCCTGCGTATTTCCTCACGGGCGATCCAAGTCTTACCGCTACCGGTCGGTGCGGTTACAAGGACATCGTCGGATTCAATGGCCTTTAGAGCTTCCAACTGGAAATCGTCGGGTTTGAACGGTGATTTATCAGGAATGCCGATTCCCGAAAGGAGCTGTTCGACCGCCTTTAGCTGCGAGACATTCTGCCTAGGTTCCGAATGCGATGATGAACTTTCGTCCGCAATATTTCGTTTGTATTTACGTTCTACCTGATGGCGGCGTGTGTCGTCCTTTGTTCGGTTACGTGGCGGTCGTTTAGGGTTTCGGGAACGCGGCATTTAGCGAGATGTTAATTGTTTGAATCGGCAAAGTCTAATCTTCCAACGCGCCGCGGAAAAGTGGTAAGATTGAGTTTTGCATCGCAACGAATATGCGATGCCTTGCGTCTAAGCCAAACGGCACGAAGTTTCGCCATTTTGTTTGAGTCAACGCTTATATTTAAGGTTTCATTTATATGTTCGAGCAGGAATCATACAAACAGGGACAACCCGCACCCGAGGTGCAGGATGGCGAACTGTTTAATAATTACGAGATAAAGACTTGGGAATTGACGCCTCGGATATACAAGATCTTGGGCGTGTCGGTTCTGGCGAATTTTTTGATATTCGCGGCGTTCGCACAAACGAATCTGCTGACGATGCGTGGCTGCGACAGTCCGTTCGTCGGAAATGTTTGCACGGTTCTCGATATGGCGTACGTTGGTACGGTTCTTTTTGGGACCGAGCGTGAGGTTGCAGACCTAGCGTACGAAAGAACTCAGCTCGGCGAGGCAGACGACATTACGTTCATCTCGATGGATGGCGTTGAGCCACAGTTCGAATACCCCGAAGGCTATTTTAAGCTGGCAAATCCGGAGCAATTCGTTACAGATCCGTTAGCTGCTTACGACCCGGGTAATACAGGCTTTACTCCCGGTTTTCCAAGCTATACTCCGAATCCGACTCCCCGGAACGATCTTGCCACCCGTCCCCAGAAACTGCCTAAGGCGGTCAAGGACGCAGTCGTTGGTGAGGTGAAGGATCCGTGGGGCGACGATAGCGAAACCGAAGACGACGGCACTAAGACAGACAAGGAAGCCGGAAAAGGAAAGCCGGGCGATAAGTCCGTCGCCGATAAAGGCTCGAAACCCGAACCTTCGCCAAAACCAGCCGATCCGGCGGAAGAATCGCAACCGGATAAGCTTGGTGTTTTTATAAATAAGCGTCCGCTTCGTGAAGGTGCGGACGAAACTCTGGCAAAGATAGACAGCGGTGCAGTGGATCTGTCCAAGTCGTTCAAGGCCTCGATCTCTGGATCGTTGGGCCTCGGAAAAGATGGAAAAACGATAATCCTCCTGAACCCGAAACCGGTTCCGAATGATCCAAAAGTTCCCAACGATCCGGCGATGGAAAAGCTCGCCCAGGATTGGATAATCCGCGTCGGCGATGCCGGGTGGCTTGGGCATCTCCATAATTTGAACGTTCGAAAGGTCGTTATTTCTGTTGAACAAAATGCTGATCAATTTCTCGCAACCGTCAGGGCTGATCAACCGACCGAGAACGCTGCGAAAGTGGTTGCGTCGGGACTGAATTCAATGCTGAGCTTGGCAAAGGGTTGGACTGATGGCGATGAACAGCTCTTCTTATCGGAAATGGAAACCTCGAACGAAGGTAAGATCTTCGTCCTGAAGTTCGATATGCCAAAGGCTCAAGTTCAAGAATTGATACAACGGAAACTCGCCGAGTCGAAAACAAAAGAACAAAACCCAAACGGAAACGCAGGTTTCCGGCCAAGTGATGCAACTGCGGCAAAATAATATTTGAACAAGAAAAACCAAAACTCAATTCTCTTCCTGACCACGCTTGGCGTGTATATCGGTCTGTTAATGGCCGGTTCCGCTCCGGGCGTGATCGCGCAGCAATCCGGCGCGATGACCAGGAATTTCGAGCTAAGTGAAGAGGTTGAGGTCAAGAATGATCTTGATCTCGACCCTGAAAGCGGATCGGAGT
>JBBSKW010000182.1:0-5250 GCA_038256005.1 Pyrinomonadales bacterium | reverse complement strand
CGCCCAGCAGGCCGCGCACATCTACAAACGCGTAAAACGCACCCTCGGGAACGGCGCATTTGAAACCGCCGACACGATTAAGCTCCGGGATCAACCATTCTTTTCGGCGCTTGTATTCAGCAAGCATTGTGTCTATCGCGGCGAGCGTCGGTTCACTGTCTTTTAGGGCTCGAGCACAAGCGTATTGGACGAATGAGGCCGGATGTGTCGCGGAGTGGCTCTGAAGCTTTACCATCGCGCTTGTCCACTCTGGATTTGCGACCGTGAAACCGATCCGCCATCCGGTCATCGCATACGTTTTCGAAAAGCTTCCAGCAACACAAACAAATTCGAGCAATTCCGGCGGCAAAGCGGTCGAGGTGAAAACTTCGGCTAGTGGATAGGCGAAGAATAAATAGCACTCGTCAGTCAGGACATAAACGCCGCGTTCGGCACAAACTTCAACGATCTTTCGCATCTCGTCCGCGGGAATAACGCGACCCGTCGGATTGTTAGGTGAATTGATTATTAAGAGTTTCGTCTTGGCGGTAATCGCAGCTTGTACCTGATCGGCGATTAGTACGAAATCCGTTGCTTCGGTTTCGATGAAAACGTTTTTGGCACCGCAGAACGAACCGATCTCAGGGAATGTAACCCAGTATGGTTTTGGGATCAGCAGTTCATCTCCGGGATTTAAGATGCAACAAGCTGCGTTGAACAAAGCCTGCTTTCCGCCGCACGAAGCTGCAACTGCAGCCGGCGAAAACGCCGTTCGGAATCTTTCGGCATAAAATTCCGCTACTGCTTCCTGAAACAGCTTCATTCCGGCACTAGATGTGTATTTTGTCAATCCCTTATTGAGGCCTTCGATCGCGAAGTCTTTGATGAATTCTGGCGTATCGAAATCTGGTTCACCAACCGTCAGATCGATCACCGCGTGGCCCGCGTCTCTCAGTGCCGCTGCGGTTTGAGCGGCTTTCAAGGTTGACGAAGCATGCATTCGAGCGACATGGTCAGAAACAGGGAAGCTTGCCATACCGATATTCTGCCACAGACCTCAAGAAGGCGGAAACAAGCACGATTCCCACTTCAATGTACTTGCATCCGAATCGGAGATCTCGATATAACTTAATTCTTTACATTTTTTAAAGTATGGGCTACTTATGTTTATTGCAACGCTTAGCCTTTGTTCGGGCATCTTTTCAACGGCTTAAGTAGAACTGCCAACAGCCTGCCAGGGAGTAGATATGTTCAAGAAGAATCTTTTTCGTTTTGCATCGCTATTTGTCATTCTGGTTTTTGTCGTAACGTCGGTGCTTGCTGATACGGTTCGATTAAAAGACGGAAGCATCATTAAGGGCAAGATCGTTGGTTTTATAGGTGGAAAATTCACTATTGAGGTAGGTGAGGGAAGCCGGAAGCGTGAGCTTTCTTTCGACGCGGCCGAGGTTGAATCCATCGAATTTGAAACAATCTTGCGGCAGTCAAAGGCTGACGCATCAGTTGCTTCAACGTTGCCCACCAGCAGCAGAATGAACGAGGTCGTAATTAGAGATACGATTGAGCCGAAGGCTCCCGCATCGAAAACGAATACGGAACCGGTGAGGCCGATCTCCATAGACTCAGCCCAGGTCCCGACTTCAACGAGTTCGCCAACCACGAAACCGGTCGAACTGTCGATCAGGGTCCTCGCCGATAACACGTTTAACGGCTGGACGAATTCCGGCTGGGTCGTCAGGAAGGGTCAGCGGATCAAGATCACGGGATCTGGTGAGATCTCACTCGGTAAAGGCCGGTCCGCGAACGCCGGCGGGCTTTGGGATCTTGTCGATGAAATGAAGCTACTCAAGGCAGTCCCGACCGGTGCTTTGATCGCCGTGATAGGCGATAACAACAATGATTTTATCTACGTTGGCAACGAACGGGAATTTATCGCGGCGCGCGACGGCGCTTTGTTTTTGGGGGTTAACGAGGGGAATCTGAACGACAACAGCGGCACCCTTAGCGTAAAGATCGAGATATTTCCCGGGACTTAAGGGATCAGGACTATTTTACCGGCCGCTTTGTTATTGATGACCGCGTGATGAGCCGTGGGGGCATCAGCAAGAGCGAATCTCGAAGAAACGAAAGGACTAAGCGTTTCGTTATTCAAACCGTTCAAAATCGCGGATTTGATCTCATCCATCGAACTCCGATCCGCATTGAAAAGCGACATTCCGTAGATCGTAGCGTCCTTGGTCATCGCAAGCCGGGGTGTGAAATTTAAACTTCCCCGGTTACCTACAACAACGATACGCCCGAACATTGCCAGGCATTCAAAATCTCGTTCAAGATTTTCGTTGGCAAGCATTTCGACTATTACATCGACGCCTCGGCCCTTTGTATATTCCCAGATCTCGCCGAAGTGGTCTTCGTTGGCGTGGTCTAAAACGGCGTCGGCACCATTAGCCTCAACAAGTTTTTTACCATCGTCCGAACTTGCGGTTCCGATCACTCGAAGGCCGGCAGACTTTGCCCACTGCACTGCCGCAATACCAACACCGCCTGAAGCTCCGTGGATCAAAACTGTCTCGCCTGCTTTCGCTACAGCCTTTTGAAACAGAGCTCGACAGCTGGTTGCGTACGGGGTCCAAACTCCTGCACCTTGTTCAAAATCTACATTCAGCGGTAAGAGGCCTAAATGTGATTCGTCACAAAGGGAATATTCAGCATAGGTTCCTGTTATCGATCCTGCCGTGTAAACACGGTCACCGGGCTTCAATTTTCGTACGTCATCGCCAACTGCTTCGACCTTTCCGGCCCCGTCCTTTCCTGGCGTGTACGGTAATTTGGGCGCGTGTGCGTGTATTCCCGAACGCAAATACGTATCGACCGGATTTACGCCCGCAGCCTGAATTTTCACCAATACCTGAGAACCGGTCGGCGGTGGCGTTTCCGTTTCGGTGACTTTCATCACCTCGGGCGGGCCATATTCATTGACGACGATCGCTTTCATAATGGGCTATTCCACCGTAACAGACTTCGCTAGGTTTCGCGGTTGGTCGACATCGCAACCGCGACGAACGGCGATATGATAAGAAAGAAGCTGCAACGGGACAACCGTTAGAACCGGACCAAGAAGATCGGACGTTTCCGGTATTTCGATAACGTGGTCAGCAACTTTCGAAGTCATGCTATCGCCTTCAGTAACGACAGCGATTACGATGCCGTCGCGAGCTTTCACCTCGACAATATTCGAATGCGTTTTTTCGTAGCGCAATTCGCTTCCGGCATTTCCAGCTTCGCGTGTATTGACAACAACGACCGGAAGTTTTTCATCGATCAGAGCATTCGGTCCGTGCTTCATCTCGCCGGCAGGATAACCTTCGGCGTGAATGTAGCTGATCTCTTTCAGCTTCAACGCCCCTTCAAGAGCGACAGGAAAGTTAATGCCGCGGCCTAAGTAAAGAAAATCTTGTACACGGAAAAATTCTTTAGATAATTCCTCGATCGAGTCCGCGTCGTTCAGCAACTGTTCGATCTTTAACGGGAGTTCTGCAAGGTCTTGAACCAGTTTCTTGCCTTCGTCTGACGAGATCGAGCCGCGAAGTTCTCCCAAATAAAGTGAGAACAGGTAAAGTGCGATCATCTGAGCCGTAAATGCTTTTGTCGAAGCAACACCTATCTCTGGTCCGGCATGTGTCAGGATCGTGCCGTCGGCTTCTCGATGGATCATGGAGCCCTGAACGTTGCATACCGCAAGAACTTTACACCCTTGCCGTTTCGCTTCACGCATTGCTGCAATCGTGTCGGCCGTTTCGCCCGATTGTGAGATCACGATCAACAGATCGGTTTCACGCAAAACTGGATCTCGATAACGAAACTCTGATGCATAATCGACCTCGACCGGTACTCGGACAAGCTTTTCGAGCATGTACTTCCCGGCTAGTCC
The DNA here is from genome assembly GCA_038256005.1 of Pyrinomonadales bacterium. Taxonomy (GTDB): domain Bacteria; phylum Acidobacteriota; class Blastocatellia; order Pyrinomonadales; family Pyrinomonadaceae; genus OLB17. The sequence continues at coordinate 1,340 of JBBSKW010000182.1, read as the reverse complement.
GGCGTGCCAGGAAGTTCCGCAAGCCGCGATCTTGATCGATGTTATCGCGCGAAAATCTTCTACGGAAATGTCCATGTCATCGAGATAAACCTTGCCGGTATCAAGCGACACCCGACCTTGAACCGTATCTCGCACTGCTCGCGGCTGTTCATAGATCTCCTTGAGCATGAAGTGCTTGAAACCGCCTTTCTCGGCCATGATTGGATCCCACGTTATCCTCTGTTGCTTTGGTTCAACGACATTTCCGTCGAAGTCAGTAACGCGAACACTGTCTTTCGAAAGTATCGCGATCTCCCGATCGCCTAAAAAGAAAACGTCTCTGGTGTGTGCAAGAATTGGCGGAATGTCCGAAGCAACGAAGAACTCGCCATCGCCTAAACCGATCACAACGGGCGGGCCCTCGCGGACAGCGATTACGGTATCCGGCTCATCGACAGAGATTATCGAGAGCGCGAAGATACCCTTCAATTCAGCGACAGTTTTTCGAACAGCAAGTTCAAGCGAAAGTCCATCCGTCTCAACATAATGCCCGATCAGGTGTGCGACCACTTCTGTATCGGTCTCCGTTGAAAACTCGTGACCTTCGCTCCCCAACCGTTCTTTTAGCTGTAAATAGTTTTCGATGATGCCGTTATGAACAACGACGACCTTTCCGGACCTATCGCGATGCGGATGAGCGTTTTCCTCAGTCGGACGCCCGTGCGTCGCCCATCGCGTATGGCCAATACCATAGGTTCCATCGAGCGGGCTAAGCCTAATTGCTTCTTCGAGATTACGAAGCTTTCCCTCGGCACGACGAAGTTCAAGATGCTGATTTTCATCAACAACCGCAATTCCCGCCGAATCGTATCCGCGATATTCAAGCTTTCGAAGACCGTCAATGATCAGCGGTACGACCTGTTTATTTCCAACGTATCCAACAATTCCACACATATTTTCGTTAAATCTCTATCGGCCGCTGATCCCGATCAATTCGTAAAAAACCATGCGACCCTTAAAACTTATCTCAGCGTCTCCACCGTCGCCAGAAACGACCAATGTTTTCATAACTCTCAAACACGCATCCCAAAGAAGGGCTAAGACTGCTGAGTTCTCAAAGCGAATATTTGAAATAAGACTGGTCCAACTAGAGTCGTGACGCGTATGTTTGTCAGAAAACTCAGAGAAGGAATACGGTTTCCCAGCATTCCATGGCAATGTATCGTCGACAATAGACTCGAATAGCCAAGCTGGAAAATTTGCCAATTTAGTTATTAACCCCAGACTTTTTCTATTTAGTGTTCGACACCTTCATTTTTCTAGCAGGCACACCGACCACCAGATCGCCCGCTTCGACATCT
>JBBSKW010000181.1:0-5259 GCA_038256005.1 Pyrinomonadales bacterium | reverse complement strand
TTGCGTCTGCTTCTTTTGATGGCGACGTGGAGAAGACCGTCACGTTTGCTCCCATTGCGACGGCAAGTTTAACTCCCATATGACCTAATCCACCGAGGCCGACAATTCCTACATTCTGTTCAGGCCCGACGCCGAAGCGACGGAGCGGTGAATAGGTCGTAATACCGGCGCACATAAGCGGGGCAATGCCCGCAAGGTCGCTTTCGGCGTTCACTTTCAGCGCGTAGTTTTCGTCGATAACATATTTGTCCGAGTAGCCACCGTAGGTCGGCGTTACCCGATCCATATAGGTTCCGGCATAGGTGAAAGCGGCTCCTTTATGACAGAACTGCTCCAAGCCTTCTTTGCACGGCGGACACTCGCGGCAAGAATCGACAAAACAACCGATGCCGGCAACATCGCCAACCTTAAACTTCGTGACTCCCTTGCCGACCTGTGAAACTCGTCCGACGATCTCATGTCCCGGCACGACCGGATACGTCGTCGGCATTATCGCTTCCCATTCGTTTTTTGCAGCATGAATGTCCGAATGACAGATGCCCGCGTATTCGATCTGGATCAAAATATCAATTGGCCCAACGTCGCGGCGTTCGAATTCGAACGGCTCAAACTTGGCATTTTCATCATGTGCTGCGTAGCCTTTTGTACTAATCACTTAATGCTCCTTGTTAATTCAGAAACTAATTATCAATGGTTGCGATCACTTTTAATTCGATGGCGATCGGTGTCGGCAGAGAACTGATCTCTACCGTTGTTCGGCACGGTTGGTTTTCGGCGAAATACTCCGCATAAATGCGATTATAGGTGGCGAAATCGGCCTTCATATTCGTTAAGAAGACCGTTACGTCAACGATCTTGTCCCAAGACGAACCGGCATCTTCGAGAATGTAGCGGACGTTCTGAAAAACAGATCGACACTGCGTCTCGATGTCGTATGAGATGATCTCGCCGGCTTCGTTTAGTTCGACACCGGGGATCTTCTTCGTCCCACGCTCACGCGGCCCAACGCCCGAAAGAAACAATAAATTTCCCATGCGACGAGCGTGCGGATACAAACCAACCGGTTCAGGGGCCTTGCTCGAGTTCAAAATACTATCTTCCGGCATGACCATAATTCTACGCGAACAATTGCTTGCAAAAAAGCCCTACCGCGTGAATTGGAGTAAAAGCAAAGATCGGGTTTTCGGACGAATCGCGTCTAATATGCGAAAATCGATCTATGGGCGTAATTGGCTTCGAGGTTCTGTTCATTGCCGTTCTTATTCTCATCAACGGAATATTTTCAATGACGGAGATCGCAGTGGTTTCGGCCAGGCGGGTTCGATTGGCAAAGTTGGCGGAATCGGGAAGTTCGGGTGCCGCGAAAGCGATCGAATTACAGCAGAATCCTGATCGTTTTCTGTCTACGGTACAGATCGGAATAACGCTGGTCGGCGTGTTGTCCGGTGCGTTCGGCGGAGCTTTGCTTTCGGACGAGATCGCCACGGTGGTCGCGATGGTTCCGGTGCTACAGCCTTATTCCGAACAGCTCGGATTTCTCGTCGTGATCGCGATCATTACCTATTTTTCCCTTGTTGTCGGCGAACTAGTCCCAAAGAACATTGCATTGAAACGGCCCGAGACGATCGCCACATTGTTTTCGAGGCCGATGGACCTCGTCTCGACGATGACAAAGCCATTTGTCTGGTTTCTCAGCAATTCGACTCGTTTGATCTTAAAGCTGCTGCGAATCAGCGAATCGCCGGATTCCGCGATAACGGAAGAAGAGATACGCGCACACATCGCACATGGCACTGAACTTGGAATCCTGGAAGAAACTGAACAAGAGTTGATCGAAAGCGTGATTAAGCTCGACGATCAAAAGGTGACTGCCATAATGACCTCGCGAATGAAGGTGTTGTGGATAGATCTCGATGAGGATGAACAGATCAACCGACGAAAACTGATCGATTCGCCGTATTCGCGACTGCCTGTTGCCAGAGGAAGTTTGGATAACATCATAGGCGTGGTTGAGGCACGCGACCTCCTGTCACAGGTTCTGAGCGGGGCAGACCTCGACCTTGATGCAGCCGCCAAACAGCCCGTCTTTGTTCCCGAAACCAAGACCGGGCTTGAACTGCTCGAAACATTTCAAAGCTCGCACACCCTGATGGCTATCGTGATCGACGAATTTGGTTCGATCGAAGGGTTGGTGACGATGAACGACGTGCTTGAGGAGATCGTAGGCGATCTTCCGGAGGGCGGCGGCGTTCGGAAGACATTCACCGTCCGTGCTGATGGCTCTATCTTGATCGACGGTGAAGTGTCGGTGGTCGATTTTAAGGAGATCTTGAGCCTTGGTGATTTGCCTGAAGGGGAATCGGGCAGCTATCAAACGCTTGCAGGTTTTGTGCTTGTAAGGCTGGAGAAAGTACCTATCGAAGGCGAGAGATTTGCGTGGGGCGGTTACGAGTTCGAGGTGATCGACATGGACGGGCGGCGAGTCGATAAAGTGCTGGTGACCAGAATGGAAAGTCGAGCGAAGTAAGGGATTAATCCAAAAGTTGCGACTGGCCGAATAACACTCTGTCCGGCAAGGATATTTTAGTGATGAAGAACAAAACTAGCATCTTTTTTGCGGCACTCGTTCTTGGACTTGGCATAAGCGTTAATGCGTTTGCCGCCGAACAAAAAGCCGTGTTTGGAGGCGGATGCTTCTGGGGTGTCGAGGCAGTGTTTGAACACGTAAAGGGCGTGAAAGATGTGAGGGCGGGGTATTCCGGCGGGACCAAGGAAACGGCCAACTACGACAAGGTCAGCAACGGCTCGACCAAGCACGCTGAGGTGGCTGAGATCGTTTTCGATGACAAGGTCGTTACGTACGAGCAACTCCTTTACATCTTCTTCGCCGTTGTCCACGACCCGACCGAGGTCGATCGCCAGGGCCCGGACGTCGGGCCGCAATATCGGTCGGCTATCTTCCATCGAGACGACAAACAGAAGCGTTCGGCTGAAGCGTTCGTCCTATCGATAAACTCTTCGAAGGTCTTCGAGAAACCGGTCGCTACCAAGATCTCACCGCTTGAAACATTCTACGAGGCCGAGCAATATCACCAAGATTTCTTGAAGAAAAATCCCGAGAATCCCTACATTGTGCAGCACGACATGCCAAAACTCGCGGGCTTAAAGAAAAAGTTCCCCGAGCTTTGGATCGATAAATACGGCTTGGTGAACTAAGGTGGGTTACAGTCGCTTTAGTGAGGTAACTATCTTTACCGTGTCGTCCATGGATATCGCTCTCGCCGACTTGTCGTTCTCAGCGAAACCATACATCCCGATGTAGTGGAAGTCGGTTCGGCCGACCTTGAACCATTCGGTCATTGCGTAACCTTTTTCGATGTTTCCATCTTCATCTTTCGGCTCGTAGACCAAGATCACTTCGCCGACTCCAGTCTTCAAGGTTTTCGTTGGTTCGTACATCAGATCGCCAAGTCCATCAAAACCGGCTTCGAGAGCAAAACGCTGAACACCGCCGTCCGTCATTTTATTCGCATAAACGACGGTCAGAACGCGATCTTGAATTTCGACTTTTGACCCGAGTCGAAGTTTCACGTCCTCAACCCTGAAACCCGCCGGAATCCAGGTCGGTAACGGAAGCGCTGAAACCTTTTTTGCCTCAAGTAGCATGGTCATGTGGATTTCAGAAATGCCCGGAAACCTCGCCTTGGCAGCCTTTACACTTGCATCGGAAGGCTGGGCCAATGCGGCACACGAGAGACAAAGGGTCAGAGCAATTGTCGTTAAGATCGTAATTCTCATACTTTCATTTTAACCTGATTTACCCCTTGCCACGAAACAATTCTATCTGGTGCCTATTTCGTTTTCTCAGCCCAGATCTGGACAAGATTGACCAGCGATTCGGTTGATTTCTCCAACCCCTTTTTCGAGTTCCATTCAAGCTTTCCGTGGAAGTTGTGGCCGCCGGTGAAAAGATTTGGCGTCGGCAATCCACGAGCGGTCAGTCGCGAACCATCGGTTCCGCCGCGGATCGGTTTCATCTTTGGGGTTACACCAGAACGTTTTGCGGCTTCTTGAGCATATTCCACAAGCTGCGGATGTTTTTTTAGCTCTTCTTTCATATTCAAATAGCCGAGCCGCACTTCCATCTCGGCGCCGACCTTCGGAAACTTTTTCTTCGTTTCATCCAGCATCGAGCGGATCAGCTTTTCCTGTTCGTCCACGCCAGACATATCGAAATTGCGGAGCAGAACGCGGACAGCCGACGTTTCGATATCGAGCGACGAATTGTAAGGATGAACAAATCCCACGCGGCCTTCGGTAGTTTCCGGTCGCGGAACTTTCGGGTCGTTAAACCGCGAAAGAAAGTCCGCCGCGGCAAACGACGAATTGACCAAAATGTCCTTCGCGTAACCAGGATGTGTGGACATACCGCGAAATGTAATGGTCGCGGTCTTTGCGGTCCACGTCTCGTCCGATATCTCGCCTAGCTCGCCGCCATCGACCGTGTAAGCGTATTTCGCACCCCAGCCCTCGATATCAAAAACGTCCATCGGGCCGCCGACCTCTTCGTCCGGAGTGAACGCGATGGCGATGTTGCCGTGTTTGATTTGCGGGTTGTTGCGAAGGATGTCGATCATCGTCATTATCTCCGCGATGCCCGCCTTGTCGTCGGAACCGAGCAGCGTAGTGCCGTCTGCGGTAATAATGTCGTCGCCGATGAGGCCTTTAAGAGCAGGATTTTTTTCGACCGTGATCACCTGCGATTTATCGTTCGGCAAAACGATGTCGCCGCCTTGATAATTTTTGTGAATGATCGGATTCACATTCTCGCCCGAAACCGCCGGCGACGTGTCCATATGAGCGATAAACCCGATCGTCGGCACCTTGCTGTTGTCCGCCAAGTTTCCCGTCAGCAATGCATAAACAATCCCCTCTTTGCTCATCCGAACATTCTCTACACCAAGCGCTTTAAGCTCGCTCTCCAGCAACCTCGCCAGCACCAACTGCTTCTCCGTACTCGGAAACTTCCCCGCCTCCTCCGCCGACTGTGTGTCGATTTTGATATAACGCAGAAAACGCGATATGGCGGTTTCAATTGGCGGGTTTGTCTGAGCATATAGACCCGAAGCGAAACAAAAAAGGGCAAGAGTTAAAACAACTAATATTTTATTGGTCATAATTGAAAGTCTGATGCAAATAATTACGGGCGAATGGCCAAAAAACTTAAAAGCTCCTGAATTGAATTTACCGGATTTTATT
>JBBSKW010000180.1:0-5270 GCA_038256005.1 Pyrinomonadales bacterium | reverse complement strand
CTTTACGACGAAACTTGTTGGAAAAGGAACGGGCCTTGGCCTGGCAACGGTCTTCGGTATAGTCAAACAATCCGGCGGGCACATTTCGGTCTACAGCGAGCTCGGACACGGTACGACGTTTAATATTTATCTTCCTGCGGTCGAATCAATCGTGTTCAAGGGTGACGAGCGGGACATTCATCAGTCGGAAACACCGTGTGGCAACGAGATCATTTTGCTGGTCGAAGACTCACAATCGGTGCGTACTATGTTGAAGCAGGCTCTCGACGAGTGTGGATACAGAGTTTTCGAGGCACATGACGGGCGGCATGCACTTGAGGTCCTTGAGGGCCTCAAAGATAAACCCGACATTGTTGTCTCGGACGAAGTAATGCCGCGGCTTCGCGGACACGAGTTGGCAGTCAAGATCAAAGACTTGCAACCCGAATGCAAAATACTGTTGATGTCGGGTTACACTGAGGATTCTGTGCTAAGGGTTGGAATTCTTGATGCGGATCTACCATTTATGCAAAAGCCATTTACGCCATCAGCACTAGCTCACAAGGTAAGAGAGGTCCTAGATTCTTAGTTCAACACTAAGTTCGGCTTTTGGGTTGCGATATTATCAGGTTGAAATTCGTCAACTTAATAAGAGATGAAATTATTCGCCAATTTTGTCAGTGCATTGATCGCGTTAGAGCATATCGGGATTCTAATACTTGAAATGTTTTTCTGGGATCGTCCGGTTGGGCGGCGAATCTTTGGAATGACGCCGGAGCTTTCGGCCGCGACGGCAACTCTCGCCGTCAATCAAGGGCTATACAATGGCTTCCTCGCGGCGGGCCTGATCTGGGGATTGATCTCCGACCGCCGTGTGATCAAATTGTTCTTCCTCGCCTGCATCGTCATCGCCGGGATCTTCGGCGGCATCACCGCAAAACCATCAATATTCCTCGCCCAAGCCCTTCCGGCGCTAATTGCACTCGTTTTGGTCCACTACACGTCTCGTGTAACCCCGAAACTGGCCAATGTTCATTCGAATGCTTTCCGCCGCCATCAGGTAAAAGTCAATGCGAATCAGGTGTCGACACTTAAACTTGTGAAAATAAATTGCGATTTGGGGGCCGTTACAAGATCAATCTTGTAACGGCCATTTTAGAATAAGCTAAACGAATTATCGGGCAGCTGTATCGGAATTTACATGGGTTGGATCTCGCCGATTAGGTCGTATTCGTGGGCCTGGGTGATCTTTACGTTGTAAATGGAGCCGATCTTTGGTTCGAGGTCTTCGGGCATGTCGTTGATGAGAATGTAGCCGTCAATTTCTTGTGCCTGGCCTTGGAGTCTTCCCTGAAATAGCAGATCAGATTCCTGTGAAAGCCCTTCGAATAAAACCGGAAATATTTTGCCGATCTTGGCTTTGTTCAACTGTTTGCTAATCTTCGCCTGCTCTTTCATCAAGAGGCTTCGTCGCTTGATCGCCACCTTGTGGCCGACCTTGTTCGGAAGCTCAAACGCTGCAGTTCCTTCTTCATCCGAATAGGTAAACACGCCAACATTATCGAAACGGCAGTTTCCAACAAAGATCATCAATTCTTCAAAATCTGCGTCCGTCTCGCCCGGAAATCCAGTAATAAAAGTGGTACGGATCGTAATGCCGGGAACTTTTTCGCGAACCCGTGCGATCAATTTCTCTAAAGATTCGCGTGTTCCACCACGCTTCATTAACTTCAACACATTTCGCGAACCGTGTTGCAGCGGCATATCTAAATACTTTACCGCCTTTGGAGTTTCGGCGATGGCAGCGAGAAATGCGTCTGAAATATGCGTCGGGTATGCGTACATCACTCGTACCCATTCGAGTTCCTCGATCTCTCCGAGTGCTCGAATCAATGCGGCCAAAGCATCAACCTCGCCAAGATCCTCGCCATAACGTGACGAATCTTGCGCGATCAGAACAACTTCCTTCACGCCCTGTTTTGCGAGGTTTCGAGCTTCTTCAATTATCGAACCAAATCGGCGCGAACGAAACGAACCGCGCATTCCGGGAATCGAACAAAATGCACATGGACGATCACAACCTTCGGCGATCTTGATGAAGGCTGTGTGCGATTCGGTTGCGCGATAACGCGGCGTATCGAAATCGTAAAGATATGTGGCTGTCTTGTTTCCAACCGGTGTTAGCGTAAGCTCCTTCGCATCAAACCGATCATCGGCGGCCTTCAGAATTTCGCCAATCTGAGAAGTGCCGATGAACGCATCCACCTCTGGCAGTTCTTTAATGAGATCATCGCGGTATCGTTCGACCAAACATCCCGCAACGATCACCCGCTTTGCACTTCCGTGAGACTTCAACGATGTTGCCTCAAGTATGGCATCGATCGATTCCTGCTTTGCCGATTCGATAAACCCGCACGTATTAACAACTACCGTATCTGCTTCCTCGGCGTTGTTCGTAATTTCGTAACCAGCCTCGGCCAGCGTCCCCATCATCACCTCGCTATCGACCAGATTCTTTGGGCAGCCAAGACTAAAAAAACCAACTTTCTTCATAAAACTATGCTTTTTTGTGCTCGGCAGCATCAGATACTTGTTTCAACCAGTTCTGTATATCTAAAGACTCGTCGTCTGATAGGTCGTTCTCACCAAAACGGACACGGTTATATTTCTCAGTGATCTTCAAAACCTCAGGCATCCCGACTGAGTATGCGAATTCAAGCGGAGTTTGGTGGTCTTCGCGAATAAAACCATTTGATGCCAGAACCCTCTGCATGCGTTCGTAAAATTCAACGATCGATCGGTTCCGGCGCGCAAAGAGCGTTTCCCGCAGCCTACTCCAAACTTTCCATTTTAACGCGTTTCGGTACAGTAGAACAAATAGCCAAGCGACAGCAACGATAAAAACGACGACGCCTATACCAATTCCGAGTGCTTGAATGCTTGCCATCGTTCCGCTGTCACCGCGAACTTCCGCCCACCACTTCTCTATTCTCTCTTGAACGCTGCTCAGCCAACTCGAGGTCTTGTCGTTGTAATCGGAAAAGCTTCGTTTGATCGATGTATACATCGAACGCTGTTCCAAATTATCGTACGCGACGAAATATTGGATCCAGATCATCTCAAGAGCTTCGAGATATTTATTTACGCGATTATAAAATCCGGCAGTCTCGGTGCCGTAAGTTTGTGCGGCCGCAGGAGTCGGATCAAATGGAACCCAATCATTTTGGCCGGGGAAATAGACTTCGACCCAAGAGTGAGCTTCACGCTGTCGAACCATATAAACATCAGCAGTTTCATTGTACTCACCCTGCTGAAAACCATTTACTACTCGTGTTGCGATTCCTTGAGTGCGGAGCATTATCGCCATCGCGGTCGCAAAATATTCGCAGTGGCCTTCGCGAACATTAAAGAGAAAGTCCGCAAGCGGTTGCTCACCTCCCGATTTCTGCTCAAGTGTATAGCCGAAATCGTTCCTCAAATGAAACTCGATCATCGCCGCAGCATCGTAACGATTTGTGGCAGTTTTGGTGACCAGTTGTGCTCTCTCGGCAATGCGCGGATCCAGACCGTCGGGAAGCTGGAGGTAATTTTCAACCGACTCCGGAACAGGCGAGCGGTCACGCCGTAGTTCAGATTCTGAAGGAAGTCGCACATCCGACAACACCTTGTACGTTGAACGATCTCCCGATCGCGGGAACGTCACCGACCCATGTGGATCAACAAAGAGTACCGGGAAATTAGCCTGAACAGCTACAAGACGCGTCAGTCCAAATAAAACTTGTGTATCAAGCGGCTCTAGATAAACTGTTTGGATAACCAAGCTGTCGCTACCCGTCGCGTAATCGATTTGGATAAGATCGCGATCTCCCCTCGACCTGGATTCCCGAAACGCCAGCCGCGACTTGCTCCACGAAATATTATCAAAAGCATCTAACGCCGCACCTCGCCACCTAACAGGCCCGTTCAGCTTCGACCGATCTTCAACCCGCACCCGCATCACAACTTCGTCGTTCTGCTGGATCGACCCCGTACCACCGAGTCTAACCGTTTCTGAAAATCCAGAATATGTTGTGCCGCCGCCGGCCGAGCCACCCATTCCGGCTCCGCCAACTCGAGGAAGGAAGAAGAAAAGTGGCGTAGCTATGAGGACAATAAAGGCTAAAAGGGTAAGAGAGACGATGGGCAATCGACGACGCGAAAATGTTCCGTTAGTGCCCAATAAGACCGGCCCATATTTATTCGTTTTTCGGTCAAAGACCTGCGAACCGGTGCGTCGCACTTCGAATAAGATTATGGTGGCGGTCATTAACAGAACGAAGATCATGAATACTGCCAGATATAGAGCGCTGATGCTTAAGCCCGCAGCAAGTAGTATCTGGAAAAATGCCATCACATAGAGAAATATCCAGTCTCGATCTCCCTTTTTTTGCAGCAGTTTAATCGCCGACAATGTGAGGATCAACCGAGCGAGAATGCCCGGCAATGCGGCGTCGACACCGGAAAACGCGAAAAAGCTCGCTCGCCACAGAAGGTAGTAGGCAGGTAAGGTGAGAACCGTCAGAACGGTCCCAACACGCTCAGACATTTGCCACCTTGAACCTTCAAGAAAATATGATGCGCCTGCAATCGAACCAAATAGCGCAACACCAGCAATTCCAAACGTTCCCGAGATCCACAGTGAAACAAATCCACAGAGAACAACAAGGTATGAGAGGAGCTGAAAGGTCCGATCGTATTTGACTGGGATGGAGGTATTCACTCGATTACCAATTATATGAACTAGATGGTTTCGTGTCTACAAAAATGCAAAACGAAAAGCCCGCTCAATCTAGAGCAGGCTTTTCTTGAAATAATCCCGGCGACTACCTACTTTCCCACAACTGAAAGCTGCAGTATCATCGGCTCAAACAGGCTTAACTACCGTGTTCGGGATGGGAACGGGTGTGACCCTGTCGATACAATCACCGGAAAACTGAGGTGAAGCAGTTATCGTTGTGCGTCAGTCATAAGACCTCGCATATCGCGGCCAACCTGGCGGTCGGCTCTGCTCCAAAAACTCGTATTAAAGATCAAGTCTTGATATCTGAAAACTGAATACATGTAGAAATTCCTACGAGCTGCTTGAAATAAATTTGCTAGTCAACAAATTTTATGGTCAAGCCTTGGGACTATTAGTACTGGTCAACTAAGTACATTACTGCACTTACATCTCCAGCCTATCAACGTGGTGGTCTTCCACGAGTCTCACTGGCAAAACTAATCTTAGGTCTGGCTTCACGCTTAGATGCATT
>JBBSKW010000179.1:0-5334 GCA_038256005.1 Pyrinomonadales bacterium | reverse complement strand
GGACGGAAACAAGCCGCGATCCTGTCCCAACGAATTCGCCGACTGCGGCTTCCATCCTAACGACACACGCATTATCGGCTGCAAACTCGGCAAGGTCTTCTACGTCGACCAGCTGAATGTATCCCGACTCTTGGGTCGCAACCTTGATCCAATCTTCCTTACCCGCATCATCGGCTATCTCGGCAATCTCCTCGCACTCTTCTGAAATAGGAGATCCTACCTCATCCGGAAAAAGATGATGAATACTTTTCTTTGTTTCGTCGACAATCTCTCCGATTATATTGCTGATCTGCAGCGATCCGGCTATGTGATGAATAAAAAAGATCAGAACGAGGGTGCCGCCCATAGCCAGAAAAAGGCCCATAACGACCGAGACCGATGGGACAAAATTTACCTCGTCTCCGCTCCGGATCGTTCGCAGAACGACCAGGCAATATGCAAAAACCGAGACGAAATATCCCAGAACGAATTGATTCGCCCGGTCGCGAAGAAAGTTTCGAAAAATACGCGGCGTGAATTGCCCGGAAGCCTGATTGACTGCATTGAGCGTAAGCGAAAAAACGAGTGCCGCAACCGTAAGCATTGACGACGCAATGGCTGTCAGCATTCCCCGGGAACCATCGACACCAACTCCGAAAAGCAGCGGGTAACGCGATGTCCATTCGTTCCCGATCGTCGCATCTACTTCGACCAGAGCAAGGGCCGCGACGACCGATGCTGCGATCATCAGTCCGGGAACGAACCAGAGCGACGCCCGCAATTCGATCCAAGAGCTGATAAATCTATTCACCATGTCGATAAGAAACCGATTTCTCTATCGTATCAAACAACTCGCATTTATCAGCATGAACCGTGTCACTCCAGACAAATCTTATCGTACGACCAATTCCCTTTCACGCAGATATTTTAGTTTATCCCGCAGCTCGGCAGCGCGTTCGAATTTCATCTCTTTTGCGGCAAACCGCATATCGGCTTCAAGCTGTTGGATCGTTTCTTTCAACTGCTTTGGCGAATATTCTTCGAACGAATCCAGATCAAGCGGAACCTTAAAATAATCGGCTTCATAGGCGGTGACCAAAGTCGCATCGATAGATTTTACGATCGTGGTCGGCGTGATGCCGTGCTCGGTGTTGTACACCTCCTGGATCGCTCGCCGACGCTCTGTCTCACCGATCGCGTTCTTCATCGAATCGGTCATCTTGTCGGCGTAAAGTATCGCCTTCCCGCCGGAATTCCGGGCGGCTCGCCCCATCGTCTGGATCAGCGACCGCTCGGACCTCAAAAAACCTTCTTTGTCGGCATCGAGGATCGCAACAAGTGAGACTTCCGGCAGATCCAATCCTTCTCGTAACAGATTGATCCCGATCAGCACGTCATATACACCACGCCTCAGATCACGCAAAATTTTTATTCTATCGAGCGTGTGAATATCGCTGTGCAGATAGCTGACCTTCACCCCTACCTCGGCGAAATATTCGGTCAGGTTTTCGGACATCCGCTTAGTTAACGTCGTCACCAAAACGCGTTCGTTGCGCTCCGCCCGTTGTCGAACTTCTTCGAGCAGGTCATCGATCTGCCCTTTCACCGGCCGCACCTCGACGACCGGATCGAGCAAACCGGTCGGACGAATGATCTGTTCTATAACCTCGCCCTGAGTCTTCATCAGCTCGTACGGACCGGGCGTTGCCGAAACGTAGATCGTCTGACCGACGCGTGCCTCGAATTCTTGAAAATTCAGCGGACGATTATCCTTGGCAGACGGCAGACGGAATCCGTAGTCGACGAGCGTTCCCTTTCGCGATTGGTCGCCTTTGAACATCGCTCCGAGCTGCGGCACCGATTGATGCGATTCGTCGATCACCATCAACGCATCTTTTGGGAGATAATCGAGCAACGTCGGCGGAGCTTCTCCGGGCTTTTTGCCAGTAAGATGACGTGAATAATTCTCGATCCCGCGGCAAAATCCCATCTCCTTGATCATCTCAAGGTCATACATCGTCCGCTGCCGCAAACGCTGCGATTCAACGATCTTTCCTTCGCTCACCAGAACCTGCTCGTGCTCATCCAGTTCAGCACGAATGGTCTTCGCGGCACGTTTCATCGTGTCCTTTGACATCACATAGTGGGTTTTCGGATAGATCGGAATCCTTGACGTGTGTTTATGCAAGACTTCGCCCAACAGCGGATCGATCGTCGAGATCGAATCAAGTTCGTCGCCCCAGAATTCGAAGCGATACGCCTGATCCTGATAGCTCGGATAAAGCTCAACGACGTCGCCGCGAACACGAAACGTACCGCGATCGAAATCAACATTCACACGCTCGTACTGCAACTCGACCAGTCGTTTGAGAAAATCGTCGCGGCGAAATTGCATTCCCGGTTCGACGAAAAGCAGCATGCCGAAATACGCATCGGGATCGCCAAGACCATAAATACACGAAACAGATGCGACAACGATCACATCATGCCGTTCGAACAAAGCACGCGTCGCCGAAAGCCTTAAACGGTCTATCTCGTCATTGATCGTTGCTTCCTTTTCGATGTAAAGGTCAGCCGCCGGCACGTACGCTTCCGGCTGATAGTAGTCGTAATATGAAACGAAATATTCGACCGCATTATCCGGAAAAAAAGATTTGAATTCCTGATAAAGTTGAGCCGCAAGCGTTTTGTTGTGAGCTAAAACAAGCGTTGGACGCTGCGTTTGCTGGATCAGATTTGCGATCGTAAACGTCTTACCGCTGCCGGTTATTCCGAGCAGAACTTGCTCCTTAACTCCGGAATTTATCCCTTCGACCAATTGCCGGATCGCCTCCGGCTGATCACCCTTTGGTGTATTTTCACTTATGAGACGAAATTGCATACCTTAATCATAACCCAGCTTCTTAGGATCTTAAAAACCGTCGACCTTCAAAACCCCGACGAACAAAATCGATCACATTATAATTAGGATAACCGCTTCTGATCGTTAATTCTCTTTAGTCGCGTTGTACGGCAGCTGAAGCTAAAGAGTCACCGAGATGGAAGCAGTTCTTATCCGCTTTACCATCGCCTAGTTTCGTACTAGAGTTTAGTTTGTAGCCATCTGGCTTGTCACTTTTATGGCCGTCTCCACTACGCTTTCTGATTCAACGTTTACAGGTCTGCCGCTTGTTCATAAGGGAAAGGTCCGCGACGTTTACGATGCCGGCGATGATAGGCTGCTGCTGGTCGCGACCGACCGGGTTTCGGCTTTCGACTGCATTCTGCCAACGCCGATCAACCACAAAGGCGCGGTTCTGACCGCTCTTTCCGCATTCTGGTTCAAGCGGCTTTCACACATAGTGGGTAACCATCTGATCACGACCGACCTCGACAAAATGCCGGAATCGATCCGCATTCACGAGATACTTCGCGGCCGCTCAACGCTTGTGAAGAAGACCAAAGTGTTCCCGGTCGAATGCGTCGTTCGAGGGTATCTTGAGGGCTCGGGTTGGAAGGATTACAAGGCGAATAAGTCCGTCTGCGGACACGCTCTGCCGACCGGTCTGCAGCATTGCGACAAGCTGATCTCGCCGATATTTACGCCTGCGACGAAAGCCGCGTCCGGCCACGACGAGAACATTACGCAGGTCGAATTTATGAACCTCGTCGGCCACGACACCGCCGCCGACCTAAAGGCGATCTCGAAACAGATCTACACCGAAGCGAGCGAATACGCTCTGACAAAAGGCATCATCATTGCCGATACGAAATTTGAATTCGGGAAAGATAAGAAAGGAAATATTTTGCTGATCGACGAGGTGTTGACGCCTGATTCGTCACGCTTCTGGGATGCCTCGAAATACGAAGCGGGTCACGCCCAAGCCTCGTTCGATAAACAGTTCGTTCGCGAATACCTGGAAACTCTTGATTGGGACAAGACTCCACCCGCACCTTCTCTGCCCGACGAAGTCGCCGAAGCCACCTCCGAACGCTATCTCAAAGCCTACGAATTACTGACGGGCGAAAAGCTTGTCGCGGATTAAAAAGGTTGGTCTTTTTGTCGCCGTTGGCGACGAACAGCGATCATTACATCTTTATATTTTCCGCTTCTCGAGTACTTCGATCTCGTCGCCGAGGTTTATCGAAACGCCGGGATTTTCGGGGATAAGGTTTTCACCGAAGAGCACCGCGTTCGCCGTTTGGCCGAGTGCTTCGAACTTGCCGGGAAATGCGTCCTTCGCCATTCGAAACGACGCCAGAGTTTTCAGAGGCTCTTTGCCGGCATACTCACCTTTCGCCTGATCGATTGTCGTCACAACGCACCTTGCACACGGTTTTGGAACACGAAATATCGCTTCGCCGATCTTGATCTTCGCCCAACCATCCTCTTCGAACGCGTTCGTTCCTGTCACAACAACGTTCGGCCGAAAACGATTCATTGGATATGGTGTAAAAAGCTCCCCTCCTTGTTTAGGAGGGGTGTCATCGTCTCGATGACGGGGTGGTAGTTCAGTATAGTCCGTCTCAATTCTCCGATTGACCTCTCCCAACGACGCCTCGCCGATCAACAGCAGTGGATAACCATCCGCGAAGCTGACCGTGTCTTCACCGAGATCGAACTTTTCGCTGACATGCCGCGTGCCGTTGTCGGGCATTCGAACGAGCTTGCAACGCTTCGAAAGAACATCGCTGAACCATTCGTTCATCGCACCGACGTAAGTTTCGCCGATCAGAGTGCTGTCCCAGACCGTCACGCTTTCCCGCTCACCGCGGTCCGGTTCGAGCGGTATTTCTATCGAGCCAATACCATCAGAGGTAAGGCGTAGAGCCCCGCCCAATACCTCGACCTCGACCGTCGCCATCTTCGGCACGTCACGCTGCGTGAAGAACATTCCGTCCGGATCGGTCAACATCCAACGCCGATCATATTGCAGCCCTCGTTTTTCGACGACAGATCGATCCAGCGAAATGCCCTTGAGCGATTTGATCGGGTAAATGCTAATTTCTGAAATTTTCATAACCACATATATTAATGCGTGAATTGCGCAACAAAACTATCATTGCCACAGGCTAACGCGAAAAAAGTAATCTTTAACCTGATAGCAACACACTCATATTTTCTAACTTCCCCACAAACCTCCTTGACAAGTTTAACTGTGTTTAGTAAATTAGCACTCATTGACCTAGAGTGCTAAACAATAACTTTTGACCGTAGGTCTGAGCAGATATCTTAATAGATTCAACAACAATTCTAAAGGAGAATTAATTTGGCATCGAATATCAAACCCCTACACGATCGTGTGATCCTCCGTCGGATCGAAGAGAACGTCAACCAAAGGGCTGGCGGACTTTTCGTCCCGGACACAGCAAAGG
>JBBSKW010000178.1:0-5360 GCA_038256005.1 Pyrinomonadales bacterium | reverse complement strand
TGCCCGAAACGCTAAAATCATTCGTAGATTCTCAGGTTTCTGATGGTGATTACGGTAGCAGCAGCGAGTATGTGAGGGAATTGCTAAGGAAGGAAAAGGATCGCGTACGCCTGCGGGAATTGCTGCTTGAAGGAGCTGCTTCGCCGGTGAGTGACACGGTTTGGGATGCAGAACACTTCGAAAAGCTTCGAAAACGTGTTCGCACGCAGAGATGAGATTTAAGCCTGTCATACCGCGAGTCATCGCAGAGGACGATCTCGATCGGGCTTGCGATCATTACCTCGTCGAAGCTGGCCCTGACATTGCGGAGGCGTTTCTCATAGAATTCGAACGAGTGACGAATCTCATCTCTCGGTCTCCCGGACTAGGATCGCCTAGGTCTGGGTTTGAGTATGATCTCTCGGGGGTGCGATCCTGGTCGATGAAGAAATTTCCGTACATGATCTTCTATATCGAAACTGACCACAGTATCGACGTGTGGCGCGTTTTGCATGGGAAAATGGATATTCCAACCGTGCTTGTTGATCCCGAAACTGTGTCCGGCTAATGAGTTGCATTGTTACTCGGTGTTTTCTGTGGCAAATAATTTTTATGGCAGAACCAAATAAGATCATCTTTTCGATGGTCAAGGTAAGCAAGTTTTACGACAAGAAGCCTGTTCTAAAGGATATTTATCTTTCGTTTTTCTATGGCGCAAAGATCGGCGTTCTTGGATTGAACGGATCGGGTAAGTCTTCGCTGCTGCGGATCATTGCCGGCACGGACAAAGAATTTAACGGGGAAGTCGTTTTTTCGAAAGGCTATTCCGTTGGCTATTTAGAACAAGAACCGAAGCTTGACGAGACAAAGACGGTTCAGCAAATAGTCGAAGAAGCCGTGCAATCGACGGTCAATCTGCTCAAAGAATACGAAGAGATCAACGCAAAATTTGCTGAGCCGATGGACGACGATGAGATGTCGAAACTTATCGAACGCCAGGGTGAAGTGCAGGAAAAACTTGATCATGCTGATGCGTGGGATCTTGATGCTCGGCTCGAAATGGCGATGGACGCGCTGCGATGTCCGCCGCCGGAAACGCCGATCAAGAATCTGTCAGGCGGTGAAAAACGTCGCGTAGCACTTTGCCGTTTATTGCTGCAAAAGCCTGACATTTTGTTGCTCGACGAGCCGACTAATCACCTTGACGCCGAAACCGTCGGCTGGCTTGAACAGCACTTGCAAAAGTACGAAGGCACGATCATCGCGGTAACGCATGACCGTTATTTTCTCGACAATATCGCAGGTTGGATACTCGAACTTGACCGCGGACAGGGAATTCCATATCAGGGGAACTACACCTCGTGGCTTGAGCAAAAAGGAACGCGGCTGGCACAGGAAGCACGCAGCGAAGACAAGCTGCAAAAGACCCTTGAACGCGAACTCGAGTGGATACGCATGTCGCCAAAAGGACGTCATGCGAAGTCAAAAGCGCGCATAAACGATTACGAAGCGATGGTCGCGACCGAATCCGAGAAGCACGCCGACGATCTCGAAATATACATTCCGCCCGGCCCGCGTCTTGGCGACATTGTTATCGAGGCGCACAAAGTTTCAAAAACATATGGCGAGACAGTACTATTCGAAAATCTCGAATTCTCACTGCCAAAAGGTGGCATCGTCGGCGTCATCGGGCCGAATGGTGCGGGTAAAACCACGCTTTTTCGCCTTATCACGGGTCAGGAAACGCCCGATGCCGGAACCTTTAAGGTCGGCGAAACGGTGAAGCTTGGCTACGTCGATCAATCCCGTGACAGTCTCAATGCGGAAAAGAACGTTTTCGACGAGATTTCCGACGGACTGGACAATGTGACGCTCGGAACTCGCATTATGAATGCGCGGACGTACGTCTCGAAATTCAATTTCTCAGGCGCCGATCAGCAGAAATTTGTTGGCCAACTTTCCGGCGGCGAACGCAACCGCGTCCATCTCGCCAAGATGCTGAAAACCGGAGCTAATGTTATTCTTTTAGACGAGCCCACCAACGATATCGACGTAAACACGATGCGAGCTCTCGAAGAAGCCCTTGAAAACTTTGCCGGTTGCGCCGTCGTAATATCTCATGACCGCTGGTTTTTAGACCGTATCGCCACACACATTTTGGCGTTCGAGGGCGACAGCCACGTAGAGTATTTTGACGGTAACTACAGCGAGTACGAAGCGGATCGCAAACGCCGTCTCGGCCATGATGCCGATCAGCCGCATCGCATCAAATACCGAAGCTTAACGCGGGCGTAAATCGTTAACTCAGCCGATCCCGATGTTCGGGTTCCGAACTGCATTACGATGAGAATTAACGGAATTAAAAATGCCGTCATAGTCGTTGCCGCGGTGTCTCCTTTTTTCATTGGGGGTTGCTCAACTGCAGTTCCAAACGATAGCCAGCCGGTAGTTTCGACAGAATCTTCACCGGTGGCAGCAGCACCAGCAGTTCCGGTCGAGCCGTCATCAGACTTTCCGGACCTTCAGGCTCCGCTCAAGGACGAAAGATTTAGAAGTTCCGAATCCCCGCTTGCAACGGTAGATTTTAGAAATTTCACTTATCCAATGCCGCGCGGCTGGCAAAATCCTGACGGCACAGATGTTACTTTGGTTGATGGAAAGGTCGCTCCTGTTTCCGAGTTCGTGCTCGAAGACATGAGCGATGAAGACAAGGCCAAGGCTCGCGCTGAACGTCGGATCGGACTTTCGCATGTTGTTACCAAATTTTTCGATGTTACAGGCGATGGGAACGATGAAGCTATCGTGATCTTAAAAGTGGAGACCGGCGGAAATGCCATTCCGCAGATCGTTTATGTTTACGAAAGTAAGGATGGCACACCCGAACTGATCTGGTATTTCCGGACAGGCGATCGTTCGGACGGCGGCCTGAAAGACGTCAGGCCCGAAGGAGGGCAAGTAGTGCTCGAATTGTTTGGTCAAGACCGTTTCATGCTCGGTGAAGTTGAAACAGGAAAGATCACCGGTGACGAAGTGCAGCTTTGCTGCCCTACACATTTCACGCGCACGTCGTACAAATGGAACGGAACACATTTTATCCGCCAAGGCGATCGCCTCACTTTTACAACCGCTGACCCATCCGCTCCGCCGCTAATAAACTACGGCGACATCGTGAACGCAAAAGAAAAACGTGGGGCCAAATGATCGCCGAGCATTCATTCTGATCATTTACACCTTCATTGCGGTGTACCTGATCCCTATCTTTCCGCACGGCGGTTCTGCCAATGAACTGACGCGTTGGGCGACCGCCGCTTCGATCGTCGAACGCGGGTCGTTCGAGATCTCGTGGACCGAACCTCTGATCGGCCCAAACGTCGATACCGCAAAGGTCGGAACCAGCCTTTACTCAAACAAAGCTCCGGGAACCGCGCTTGTCGCCGTGCCATTCTATGCTCTATTGCGGCCATTCATCGGTCCGCCCGATGCGTCGAATATTCGAGTGAGTTGGTACGTTATGCGGATCGTGACGGCGACGCTGCCGTTGCTGATCTTGGGCATCTGGCTCTATTTCCGCGAGGTCGATGAGATCGGTCTGGCGACGCTGCTTTTCGCGACGCCATTGTTCATTTACAGCCTGCTTTTCTTTTCACACCTTTTCGCCGCAATATTAGTATATCTGGCTTTCCGGCTGTTGTACGACGCTCGATATCTGCAGCCATTGAGGTGCATTCTCGCCGGTCTTGCCGCAGGTTTCGCGGTGATCTCAGAGTTTCCTGCTGTCTTCCCGATCGCCATTCTCGGTGCCGGTCTGCTCTTTACGGATAAGACCGAACGGAAGATGCGGATCTTTTATTTCCTGCTCGGCGGGATGCCTTTTCTGGTATTTTTGCTGATTTACAATAATGCACTTTTCGGTTCGCCCTTGGCCTTCTCATACGGCTACGAGAGCTTTCCCGAATGGGCCGAAGTTGCGGGACAAGGCGTTTTTGGCATTGGCGTTCCAACGCTTTCAAACATTTATCTTCTGCTCTTTTCGCCATCGCGGGGCCTTTTCTTTTTCGCGCCGTTGTTGCTGCTAGCGATGACCGCTCTTTGGCGCTCGCCTGAAAAGAAAACGGTTCGCCATCGCGTAAAATTCGCGGCCATAATCATCACGGCTCTCATTCTCTGTGGACACGGAGCGGCTCACGGCGGATGGGCGGCCGGTCCGCGATATCTGGTTTTGATACTACCGCTAATGCTCGATTCGATGTTCGACGGCGAGCTCTACGATTCGTCGAATATCTGGCAGGGATTCCTCTTCGCCGTATCGTTCCTGATGTGCACATTGCCGCTGCTGACCTTTCCGTTTGCACCGCCGGAATTTCGATTTCCGCATAACGACTTTTGGTTTGCATTTGTTTTGAGCGAAGGCTGGTTCACGCCGAATCTTGGTAACGTCGTCGGCATTCCGCACGGCATTCTATCCATATTGCCCGTCCTGGCGGCACTTATGGCGGTTGCAGCGATCGTTATTCTCGGCATGCGGCGGCCAAAGCGATTTACCATCGGAGCGTCGCTCGGACTTGCACTCTTCGCGATCTATCTCGCAGTTCCGAATCTAGAAGATGCCGAAGGGCTGCGGCTTCGAAGGGCTTCGATCGCGGAAAGATATTTCATTCCAACAGGTCGTGTGTATGAGGCAAGAATTGCAGCCGAAGAAAAAATGGACCACACGGCGATCGCGAATCTCAGCCGCAACCAATGGTTGATCGCTGACGCTCGTGCCTACGCACCGAACGACTTCCCTTACCTTGATCCGACTCAGCTAGGGAAGTCTCCGACGGCAATGGTCCGCAAAGCTGCAGAGGCACAGGCCGCCGGGCGTTCCGCCGAAGCCGAACAAATTCTGACTGCGGCGTCGGCCGAATTTCCCTTTGCCGCCTGCGATATGCGGACGAATCTCGCCGTTATCTATTACACGACGGGCCGCAAAGAACCGGCACTTACCGAGCTCGAAGCGATTCGCCC
The DNA here is from genome assembly GCA_038256005.1 of Pyrinomonadales bacterium. GTDB lineage: Bacteria > Acidobacteriota > Blastocatellia > Pyrinomonadales > Pyrinomonadaceae > OLB17. The sequence goes on along the minus strand of JBBSKW010000178.1, from coordinate 374 downwards.
CGCGGTCGGGCCTGCTTCGCGTCCCGATTGTCTACGTTCGATTTTCCTGCTCGGTTCGCTCTACCGCGAACTCGGGCGCGAACAGCAAGCCGTCAAAGCATTTACTGACTTCAATTCACTAACCGCAAATTCAAAGGATCCGCAGATCAACGCCCTTCGCCGCCAGCTTGAGCTAAAATAATAAAGTCACTTTATATTATAAAGTACTTGACAGAAGCGTGAACTTGAAATATATTTCATCTCGCGATGTCGAAAATACAACCAATTCGTGAAATTCAGGAACGGGAAGAACCGATAGATATTTCTGACCGTGCGATCGACAACCTGCGGTACATCCGCGAGGCGATGGAGCGTTCGACCAGCTTTACGGCCGT
>JBBSKW010000177.1:0-5374 GCA_038256005.1 Pyrinomonadales bacterium | reverse complement strand
TCTTCAGGGCTTTGGCCCATTGGCTCGGCTCCGTCATTCATTCAAACCCTAAATTTTACTAAGCTTTGGGCGCAATATCAAAGCGTTCGCGTAGATTCATCGTCTTCGTGGGTCACAGGAGTAGAGATTTCGGGGGCCGGCTCGATCGCCGGCGGAGCATCAGAATCCCTGTTCTTGTCATTTTCGGCGGCGGCTTGTTCGAGAAGTGAACGCGGAGCCGACGATGTAGTTTTCAGCAATTGCGTGTTTATTCGGACAAGTTGGACAAAACCGATCACTGAGCCGAGCACAATTCCGCCAACAATTCCCCAAGGCGAACTGCCGAGCACGGTATCGACGAGCCAGCCGAAAACCATCATCAGGCCGACTGAGCCGAAGAACATGATTCCCGCTGACCAGGCAAGGCCCGTCATTCGCACTGTTTCAGCAGCACTTGGGGCGAAATATTCGGGTGTGTGATCGATCCTGAACTTTGATTTTTGTGTTTCGATATCGGTAACGTGTTCATCGATCGAAACTGCGGGTACAGTGGGAGGCTGCCTGTCTGTGATCGCAAACGGGTCAAACGATTGCGACGGGTTTTCGTGAGTTCTCAGATCGAGGAACGAACCGTTAGCCGAGGCCGAAGTTACCCCGGCCGAGCCATGCCCAGCTTCATCTGAATCTGCATCGAGGAGACTTTTGATCATTCTTCGGGAACCGCCCAAGCATTAAAGAATAATCTAACTTTTATCTGCGGCTTTGTCATCAGTTTGCCGTAAGTTTCGCAATGAAAGAACTTTCCGGCACCTGTGATCTCGGCCCGATAAAGACTACCATTTCAAAATCGTAAAGGTCTATTTCGTGATTATGTTCGTCTTTTTCGTCGAAACCATTTCGTAGAGCGTTCCCCGCCAACTAATAGTTCGCGAAAACAATACGACGATGCAATTTAGCAAAAATAACACCGGAGCGATTAGCCAAAGAACATTCTGAGCGAAGAATTGGCGTCTAAGTCCCGAAGTATGTTGACCTAGAACCAGCAAAACTGCTCTCAGGCGAAGAGTCGATTTCGCGATACTGAAAATGGAAACCAGAATCAGAACGAGTAATGATATCCAAACCGCCGGCGTATTCTGCGGACTCAATAGCACGATAGCAAACGCGATAACCATCACACTGCAAAACAAGGCGGAACCGAACAACGACATTAGCCAAAGGTGCTGGGCATAAACCCGAGTAATCTTCATCTGCCGCGTCGTAAATTCCCACAATTCGGGGAACGTGCATGACCCGATCGAACGCGTAAGAGCTTGCGGAACGAAATGTATATTTAGGCCAGCAGTTCTAATAATCCGGGTTAGAGTAAAGTCGTCCGAAAGAGTTCCTCGCCAGTTTTTGCGGATCTGAAGGCGATCGAAAACCTCCCGTCTGATAGCCATCGAGCCGCCCCAGCAGAAATTACTTTTCGTATTCGGGCCAAGCGACGAAGCGATCGACGCGTTCCAGATTCCGCAAAGGTCTGAAGCGAGCGTCGGTTCGTCTGCTAAGAACCAGCGGTAACCGGTCGTCGCTCCGACATTCTCATCCGCAAGAGGTCCGACGAGTGAACGTAGCCAGTCCTTGTTTGGTCGTGCATCGGAATCAACGAATACGAAAACTTCGCTTCGCGGATAGACGTGAAGGATGGCTTCGCGGAGATTCTCGACCTTTTGACTAGATTCGGTGGCTTTTGGAGCGATGACGAGTTTCCGGGCTTCTGCATCTTCGTCGTTCATGAATCTCTTGATCAACAATAAGGCAGGATCGCTTTCATCATCGACCACAAAGATAAGTTCAAAATTGGGATAGTCTTGTTCCAGCAAGGCACGAATATTTTCTTCGAGTCCGTCGTCCAGTCCTTTGTACGGCGCGATGATAGTGGCAAATGGCGTGTAGGACGATCGAGGCTTTGCCAGTTCGCGTTTGAAATAATTCAGGTATGCAATCCCGCCGCAGAAAGACTTGTAGCTAAACCAGACCAATACCGCCGCAAGAATGTAGAAGACGAAGATCATTTTGCCTCAGCCACGAGTTATGAGTTTCCAGCTTCCAGTGTGTTTGGAAAGTAATGGCTCAAGAAATCGACGGTCTTAACAGTTGCACCGCGATTCACATTCATTACCGCGGCCGCGTTTTTTCCCAGTTCCGTCCGGCGGTCAGCATTGGTGAGGAGGTCTGAAAAAGCCTTGAACAACTCGCTTTCAATTTCCCATATTGGTAGTTCGGGCAATTGGATAAGAGCGTCGTTTGCACGAAATTTGCGAATGGCGTGGCTGAAATTATGGGTGTGTGAGCCTGTGACCATTGCCTTGCCCACTGATGCAGGTTCCAGAATACTTTGTCCACCGTGAGGAATCAGCGACCCGCCAACGAAGACAATATCCGCCAGCGGATACACGGCCCGAAGCTCACCAAGACTGTCCAGCAGTATTACATCAGCATTCTTATCGCTGTCGACTTGCGGCGCGCTTCTTCGAACCCAATGGTAATCGGTTCTGTTTCTCAGATAGTTAACGACGCTCTGGAACCGCTCCGGATGTCTGGGAGCAATTAAAAGTCTGCAAGAGTTCCCAGGTTCGCCATCGAGGGATTCAAGTATCCAACGCTCTTCTGGATCGTGAGTACTAGCCGCGACGACCAAAGGAAGCTCACCGTTGATGCCAAATCGGTCTCGAATATATTCTGTCTTAGCAATGTCCGCCTCGGTCATACCAACGTCGAATTTCAGATTCCCCGTAACGAAGACTTTGGCAGGATCCATACCAATCAAGCTGATACGATTCGCGTCGGTCTCGCTCTGCATAAGTGCTAGATCAACGTCCTTTAAAACGTTTTTCATGAACGAGCGAATTTTCGAGTATCTCTGAGACGATCTTTCCGACAAGCGCCCGTTTACGATCACGACTTTTGCTCCGCTCAATTTCGCTTCGCGGATAAGGCGCGGCCAAATCTCGGTTTCCATTAAGAGTACGAGCGAAGGCTTGTAGTTATCTAACGCTTTGCGAACGCTAAATTTCCAGTCGAATGGAAAATAGATAACAGCATCCGTCTTGTTTCCGAAGATCTTTCGAGCAAGGTCCTGGCCGGTTTTTGTGGTAGTGGAGATGATGAGTCGGTGATCCTGAAATGTCTCGAGAAGTTGATCGACGAGCGGACGGGCGGCGTTGGTTTCACCCACCGAAACGCAATGAAGCCAAATTACTTTTCTGCCATCATCATCAAATGCGGGATAATTTCCGAGGCGTTGTTTGAAACCGGAAGCGTATTTCTCACGCCGCAAAAGGAATAGCGGCGACATCAGCAAAAAGCCGAGCAAGAGTAAAAAACTATAAATGAGATACATAGTCCCAAGACTCAAGTCCCAAGCCCCAGGTTACGAAAACGACTTGGGACCTGGGACTTTGGACTTGGGACAGAAATTCTATTTCACCCTTTCCATATACTTCGCTTCGGTCGGGTTTACGCGGATCTTTTCGCCCTCTGCGATAAATGGTGGAACCGAAACCGTTACTCCGTTTTCGAGCGTTGCAGGCTTGTTCGAGTTAGAAGCGGTCGCTCCCTTTAATTGCGGATCGGTCCGCGTTACGGTCAAGTCCATAGACGCGGGTAGCGTTACGCCGATCGGCGTTGCGTCGTAAAATTCCACCTCGATCTTCAGGCCGGGCATCAACCATTGAGCGGCATCGCCGAGCTCGTCTTCGGTCAGCGAAACCTGCTCGTAGTTTTCCTGGTTCATGAAATGGTGGTGCGAGCCGTCGGAATAAAGGTATTCCATTTTCTGCTGGTCGAGGACGATGCGTTCGAGCGTGTCGTTAGAGCGAAAGCGGAATTCAAATGAGTTTCCGGTAAGCAGATTTCGGAGCCGAGCCTGAACCATCGCCCGCAGATTGCCCGGCGTATGGTGATGAAATTCCATTACTTTGACAGGTGCACCTTCGTGAAGGATAACCATGCCTTTTCTGATATCGTTTGCTGAAAGAGCCATATAAAAATAAAAAGCGAGTATTTCGATCAATATCGAAACGAGAAATCTATCAAATTCCGTCGCAACAGTGAAATTGGCTTACTGTTCCTTTTTCGCGAATGGCAGCGGATCAGGCTCTTCGCCGCCCTTCGGATATTCCTTTTTCATCATTTCGTAGATGTCGATTATTTGCTTTTCCCACTTGATCGATTCCGTATGGTCAGGAACGAGCTTTAACGCGCTTCGATAATCTTTGAGCGCCGCTGCATATTGCCGGGCTTCGGTAAGGGCAAAGCCGCGTTCGAAATAGGCTTGAGCAACTTTCTGCCGAGCTTCAGCATTCTTCGGATCGGGTTTCATTGAGCGTTGAGCCTCGGCGATCGCTTTGTTGTACTCGGTAACATCGATCGGATTTCCGCCCTGAGAAAATCTTCCGCCTTTTGCGCTTTCTGCAGCGGCGGCGGCGTTCGCATTCACCGGCTGTGGCGTTGCTTGACCTTCGGTCGTGTGAACGGTCGTCGACTGAAGCTTTTCGGCACGCATCGGCTGCGAGGCCGAATTGCCATTCTCAATTGTAGCGGAACTATTCCCGCAAGAAATGAACAAAAAAGAAAAACCAACAATTGCTAAATACTTCATTATTTCTTTTCCTGCTTTTCGTCTTTGCGACTTTGCGTTAGAAAACCGTCTCACGCGATGTAGCGACGATGGAAAATTATTTGCAAGGGAAAACGTGAACTCTAAACTTAATCGATGTACGGCCGCGATTGAACGATATAAAGTCGGCCTAGCATAATTCCCCATTCGATATCTTGGGCACCTTTGCCGAAGATCTTTTCGATGCGGACGGCGGCGGTAGCTAGATTCCGAGCCTGTTCGTCGGTCAATACACGTCCTTGTGGATTCGCGCACTTGTCCGTCACTTGTTTAAGGTCGCCCGCTTCATCGAAACGCAGCGAGTTCTCCTGATCCGATTTCGTTATCACGGCAATAGAATTCGATTTCCGGCTATACATTATCTGCTCAGGCAATCCGCTATTATTTACGACCCGCGAATTGTGGCCGCAAACTGCACTAATATATACCGAGTTCGTCTTCTCTTTTTCGAACGGATCTTTGGTTATTAATACGCCGCCTTTTTGCATATCCACGCCGACCTGGATCAGGGCAGACATATAGATTTTCTTCTGATCGACGTAATTACGAACGCGTGCCTCGTATGCTTCGAATTTCCAAAGCGATGCCCACACCTTTTTGACGCCGTTGATAAGATTCGCCGAAGTCTTTACGTTGAACACGCTCGAATACAAACCGGCACCGGAAAAATTCGGGAGGTCTTCGGCATTCGAAGAGCTTCGAACGAATACCGGCCGCGAGCCAAGCTGCGTT
>JBBSKW010000176.1:0-5440 GCA_038256005.1 Pyrinomonadales bacterium | reverse complement strand
CCTCCAGAAACCGTCGTCAGCCCCGCACCACCATTGACCATAAGCCGAAACGGCGCGTGATCAGCGCCACGCGCAAAGTACCAGCTATTCGGCGTCGGATACCAAAACGACATTGGCAGGAATTGGGAATCTGCCGCGGAGATCGATGCTAACCCACTATTGTCTTTCAGTGTGATCTTATAATCGACAGTTGCCGAGATCGACCCGGCTGGTGCAACAGACGGCACGCGAATACTTATTCGCTGCAAGCTGACGGCTCCGAGTTTTTCTTCCGCAACAGTGAAATCCGCCGCCGTTCCATTGAGGCTAACTGCCGATACCGTCGCATTCGGAGTGATTCGCAAAGTCAAAGATGCAGCCGGCCGAGCCGACACGTTTCGCAGGTCGATCTTTGCCTTTGCGGTCAGTTCACGCCCGATCTCTGCCGGTGGAAGCGTCGCAGTAACGTCGTACTTCACGACCTGCCATGTAGCCGCAAGCCTATTGTCCGTCTGGGCAAACGTGGTTAATGCGAGTGTAAAAAGGACGAGAGCGAGTCCCGGAAATCGAGCAAATCTCATCGTAGTGTCTAGATGCTTCGGCAAATCAGTTTTCATTTACAAGTTGGTGTATCTGTTTCAATTTAACTAGAAGCTTTTCAAGCCGGGCAAGCGGCAATTGATTGGGCCCATCGCTCGGAGCCTTTGACGGATCGTCGTGGACTTCCATAAAAACGGCATCAACCCCGCACGCAACGCCTGCTCTAGCAAAGTGTTCGATGTATTGGCCTTGTCCGTCCGTTGCTTTCCCTAATCCGCCCGGAAGCTGAAGCGAATGGGTAACATCGAAGACCACGGGCACACCAAACGACCGCATTATCGGAAATGAACGCAGATCCACGACCAAATTGTTATATCCAAAGCTCGCACCACGTTCGGTCAAAAGCACTTTATCGCAACCTGCCGCCTGCAACTTTTCGACAATGTTCTTTGCGTCCCAAGGTGCCAGGAACTGGCCCTTTTTGACGTTTACCGCTTTGCCCGATTTCGCAGCCTCTACCAAAAGGTCTGTCTGACGACACAGGAACGCGGGAATTTGAAGCATATCCGCCACTTCGGCCGCTTTTTCCACATGCCACGGTTCGTGAATATCAGTGATCACCGGAACGCCGATCTCGGCTTTCACGTGGCCTAGAACATCGAGTCCAAATTCCATTCCCCCGCCGCGAAAACTTTCGATCGAGCTTCGGTTAGCCTTGTCGAACGACGACTTATAAACAAACCCAACGCCGACCGACTTACAAATGTCATTGATCGCCTTAGCCATGAACATCGCGTGATCAATAGATTCCACAACGCATGGCCCAAGGATGAACGACAATCCGCCGCCGCCAAATTTTACATTTCCGATATCAAATGAGCTTCCCGACATAAAATAAGACAATAACAGAGCACCCTCAAAAATTCCGAATCATGTGAAAGGTCAAACCACCATATATCAAGATCAAACCGTCGGATCATCCGCGGAACCACTTTCTTCATTTCCCTTTCAAATCATTCCATCTGAGACAACTGCTATCAAATCGCTCCTGTCGCTCAAATCGCGCCAAGTGCTATTTTGACGAGGCATATATAAGAGGACAATTTCATTGATCCGGAGTTGTTTTCGGTCGGGTTCTTTGAAAAGTGAATTGCGGTCGGACAGGAGCTTTGTCCACACATAATACCAATCAGCAGAAGGAGTGCGTAAACCCGCCCGTGAGGAAGTGTGACTGGAGCGGCAAGCATCCCTGCTTGCCCGCCAAAGGCGTTTCATACAGTAGCGCTCCATATCGCCTGCATTCGGGCGCTTAGAGGTTAACCTTCCGATCTTTGCGTCCTGGCGATTTTGGATTGAAAATTCGTTGATTCTGTCGCCACGAACCGAAAATTGCCAAAAACGTTGATTTTTGTTCCGCTCTGTTCCGCTCGCGCAAGTGTTCCGCGGAACAAGAATGGGCAAAAACCTCGATTTTTGTTCAGGTGTGTTCATTTCGCGCGAAAACCGAATTGAACAAATGTGGGCAAAATGTCCAGTTTTCGGCTACATCAAATTCACTGGATCGATCTCGATTTGAAGAATTCGCTTGTCGCAGCCGAGAGTTTCCGCCTCGACGATCGCATTATCGACCCGTTCACGCAGAGTCTTTCGGTTGGGTGATTTAATGATGAGTTGAAATCGAAACTCGTTTTTGATCCGCGAGATCGGAGCCGCGGCTGGGCCGAGAATCCGAAGTGCCTTATCAGAATTGGTTCTATCCAATGCTTCGCGAAGCAACTGTCCGCTACGCACCGCATACTTGTCGTCCTTGTGTTTGATCAAAATCGCCGCTAGGACCAAGAACGGCGGATAACCCATTCGCTCGCGGTAGCGGATCTCTTCGTTGTAGAAGCCTTTGAAGTCCTGATTAACGGCGTGTTTGAGAGCGTAATGTTCAGGAAAGTAGGTTTGGATAAGCACGCGGCCCGGCAATTCGCCGCGACCGGCTCGTCCGGCGACCTGAGTGAGCAATTGGAACGTTCGTTCGGCCGCACGGAAGTCCGGCAAACCGAGACCGGTATCAACCGAGACGACGCCGACGAGCGTAACGTTGTGAAAATCGTGACCCTTTGCGAGCATCTGCGTCCCGACCAAAATGTCGATCTCGCCTTTGTCGAACGCAAGCAAAATCTTAGCCATTTCACCCTTGCGTTTCATCGCGTCCCGGTCGATGCGCGCAATTCGAAGATCGCCGAATTGATTGACCAACATGTCTTCGAGCTGTTCGGTGCCTTGCCCGATAAAATAGAGAAATTCGCTTTCGCAGAAAGGGCAAACGTCGGGCGGCTCGGTGTGATAGTTGCAGTAATGGCAGACGATTCGCCGATCGCGTCTGTGATAGGTCAGCGTGATGTCGCAGTTCTTACAGCGGAGCGATTCACCGCACGAACGGCACAGAACGAACGACGAAAAGCCGCGTCGGTTGAGCAAGATAATTGTCTGCTCACCCTTGCGATGCGTTTCTTTGATCGCTTCGATCAGCTTCTGTGAAAAGACAACGTCTTTGCCGGCAAGCTTGAAGACGTCACGCATGTCGATCAATTCCGCTTTAGCAAGCGGACGACCGCCGATCCGGTTTTGCAACTGGAGATATTGATACTTTCCGGTCTGGGCATTGTGATACGTTTCGAGCGCAGGTGTTGCCGAACCAAGCACGATCACCGCGTTTGCCGAATGGGCACGCATAACGGCAACGTCGCGGCCATGGTAAAACGGCGACTCGTTCTGACGATACGACGCGTCGTGTTCTTCATCGACGATCACAAGGCCGATATTTTCGAGCGGAGCGAAAACCGCCGAACGCGTGCCGATCACAATGCGGGCCTCACCGCGATTGATCCGCCGCCATTCGTCGAAACGTTCGCCGGGCGAAAGGTTGGAATGAAGTATCGCAACGCTCTGGCCAAACACAGCTCGCAAACGTCGTGAAAAGATTGGCGTCAGCGAGATCTCAGGCACGAGCATAAGCGACGAGCGGCCCATTTCGAGAGCCGTACGCATTGCTCGAATATAGACCTCGGTCTTACCGCTGCCAGTGACGCCATGAAGGAGAAACGCTTTGTAATCACCAACGCTCAGTGCCTTTTCGATCTCGCCAAAGACAAACGCTTGCTCTGTGTTGAGCGTGAGTATGTCGATCTCCGGAAGGTCGGCACCGGTAAGCGGGTCGCGGCGAACGTCTCGAATATAGACCTCGATCATTCCGCGTTTTGCGAGCGTGCTAATAGGCGACGCACCCGACTCGGCCCGTTCAAGTAGATCGGTAAAAAGCATTTCGCCGCCAGCCGTTTGAAGACTGTAAATGATCTTCTTTTGAACGTCGTTGAGCGGCTTGGCATCTGCTGGTATCTGAGCCGAAAGCAACCGAACGGCCTTTTGGCGTTTCTCTTTTACTTTAGCGGTCGCAGTTTCACGCTCGGTCAAAACGTGGCCGCTTCTGGAAAGCTCGTTAGTTGCTCGCTTAGCAGTGGCTATGCCAAAGAGCTTTCCAAGATCGGTCTGATCAGTCGGACCGTTTTCTACTAAGTGCTGCAGAATCTGCCATTTTCCCGCCTTGGTACTCTTTGCACGAAGCAGTGCGAGGCGACCGGAGTCCGAAACGGTGAAAATGCTTTCCACCGCTGCGTTGATACCGGCGGGCAGCGAGGCCTTGAGCATTTCGCCCCAGGCGGCAACGTAATAGTCGGCGGACCATTTCGTAAGATCGAGAATCTCGCCGTTAATAAGCGGTTCCGGATCGATAAGTTCGATAACGTTTTTTACAGTTTCGGCGTCAAGATCAGACGCGAGCTGATTGTGGAAACTCGTTGCGTACCCGGTCAAAGTTCGTTTGCCGAAAGGAACGAGAACGCGGGCTCCGGTTTGAACAAAAGGAGCGAGTTCGGGCATCAAGCGATAGGTAAACGTGCGGCGAAACGGAAGCGGCATTGCGACTTCAACGTATTGAAAAGCTTGGCCGGATATTGCGTCGGTTGATGACATTTCGGGATGAATAATCGAAATGATAACCTAATGGAACTTCTACCGGAAATCCGCATCTAATTGGTTATGGAACTGGATTCGCTTCTAAAACAGAATGAGAAAAGACCGACCGTTAATAAGGGTTTGGTCATAGGTGCTTTGGTCGGCGTTGTGGCGATCGCCGTGTTTGTTGCGTTACTGATGCAGACACCGTCGATGGAAGATCAAAAGGCTGCGGTTCTAGCCGACGCTCTTCATCTTGGCGATCCGCTTTTCGAACAATTGACCAATGATATTGTGATCGAAACCGGCGAGAACACGGTGGAATCGCCCAACGCTTTTGGCACGATTTCAATGTACATTGCCGGGAACGTGAAAAATAAAGGAACGCGGACTTTCAACGGACTTTCTGTGAAAGCGGCAGTGGTGGATATTCAGAATAATGTCTTGAAAGAAAAAGATGTATTGGTGGTTCCCACACAGCGGGGCGAGATCGCTCCCGGCGAAACTATTCCGATCACGCTCGAGATCTCAGGTTTCGATCGAAAGGCTGACCGAGCCAACATACGTTGGAAAGTAACGGCGATCAGACTTCCGGCACAGTAGAATTTACTTTCGCGGGTTCGGTCGGAGCAACAAACAGGTCCTCTAGCGATTGTTTTACCGGTAATACCGAGATAAGCGAACCGCCCGCTTTTCGAGTCGCATCAATTACCGCGTCTACGTCGCGCTCATCTTGAACCTCGATAGCGATCCCATTGGGTTTTGCATTGATCTCCGCACCATCGATCAGCCGGATCGCGGCCGAAATAGACTCTTCCGTAACGTTACCGATGACCACCTCAAAGGCACGCTTGTCTGCATTTCGTGTAAGAAGCTGGGACAATTTCCCTGTAGCTGAGAGCTTTCCACTCCGAAGGAT
>JBBSKW010000175.1:0-5452 GCA_038256005.1 Pyrinomonadales bacterium | reverse complement strand
ATGACCTTATCAGCCTCGACATTGATCTCTTTGCCGATCAACGAAACGGTCCCGTCCTCGATCAAAATGTCTGCCCTGTAGTCATCAATCGCAGTGACAACGCGTCCGTTCTTAATCAGTGTTTTCATAACCATATCCCGTCAACAACAAATAACGTCGTCAAGCTCTTCTCTTATACGGATAGAAGTTCGTAAAGATCAATGCACAAACTCTTTCGCTTTTCATTGAATATTTCTCTTCGCTTGGTGCATGTTCAAACCGAGGCGTTCACGTTCGCAAAGTGAACTAAAAAGTCGTTGATCTGGGTGTTACGGCCCATGAATTTGTTCTAGTTCTCCGACTGCGTTTTAAGATCATAGCTAGAGGACTCGAGATAGTGGATCGGTTCATTGTTCGTGTAGCTACGGCGTTCGGTTCCCTTTTGGAATTCCCAATCATAGATAAAAGTCACCCTGATGGACTCCTTTTCCTTGAGAGCTTCGCGAACAACGCTAAAGAGCGTCGAGCGTCCGGGCAAGAGTTTAACGTGATCGTATGAGTCTGTGCCGGAATATCCAATTTGGTTTCCGTCTTTCATGACAGCATAAAATAAAGCTGTCTCAGCTCCATCGTCCAACACTCCCATTCGCTTAAACCGCTCCCCCGGAGCCTCACCTGGTTTTTGCTCGGGGACGTACATTCCATACTGAATCAAACTTATCGGCCAACAAGTGTTGTTGTGAAGTCGAAGCCAGGCGTCGCTACCTTTTGTTATAGAGTTTCCTCTCCTGTCCTCTTGTAGAAGCCTTTCTTTCGAAGTATGGAGAGCTTTGCCGAATCTTTCGAACGTTATGTAAATGGTTGGCTTATCTTTGTCGATTCGTACATCATTAGCGGTTCCGCATTGCGAGTTTTGCTGACCGAACGTACCAGTAGAGCTACAGAGCCCAAGCCCCGACAGAATTAACCAGAAAATGATCGAAGTGACTTTCATGTTTAATCTCCCCCAAGGTGTTTCACTATTCGTTTTGGGCTTTGTCCATCGATGTGCGGGAAAGCTGTGCTTTTCCGTCACGCTAAATAAAGACTCAAGCGGCTATGCCGCTCGTTTATGATAGGCGTCTTGAGCCGTCTTTCCGCGTTTCGCGGCACATAGCCACGTCGTTTACGGCGTGGACAGGTTGCCGATTGACCTCGGAGGGCGTTTTAACGTCCTTATCATTCCGATGGCTTAAGCCGGTTCGAGGAAGGGCGTTAAAACGCCCTCTGGATCTCGATCAACCGATCACCACGCCCTAAAGTGCGTGGCTATCTGCCCTTCGGGAAAGCCCATGAACGAGCCTAAACAAAACTATTCCGTAGGCTTCTTCTTCCGCGTCAAACCGGACTTCTTCTCGGACTTGCGGACGAAGCCCATTGCTCCGTAGAGCGGGCTATCGTCGCCGTAGTTTCGCAAACGTGTGCCTTCCTCGGTTAGCGATGGTTCTTTCCGATATTCCGAATACCCGGGATCCATTCACTGTACCGGATAACGTAGCATTTCCGATTCCCATTTTTCCAGATCTTTGCGGAGATCCTCGAAGACGCTAGGGTTTCCTGATTTGAAGTCGGCTTGCTCGCGTTCATCGACCGAGAGGTCGAAAAGATACTCAGCCTTCTCTTCGCGCAGGTACTTCCAACGCCCGCGGCGAACAGCTCCATAGCGTTTCGTGCGCCAATAGAACGTTCGGTCGATCAGATCCTTCCTTCCGCTCAAAATTGGTAACAAATCCGCTCCGTCAAGGGGATATGTTTGATCGGGGGTCGAATTAGCCGCGGCAATCATTGTCGCCGTCCAATCCATGGTTATCACGGCCTGGTCGCTTACAATTCCCGCCTTGGTTACTCCCGGCCAACGGACAATAGCAGGAACGCGGATACCGCCTTCACGAAGGTCAAACTTTTGCCCTGTGAATGGCCAATTGTAGGAAAACCTTTCGCCTCCGTTATCGCTGGTAAAAATTACGAGAGTGTCTTTTTCCGAGCCGGCATTCCTTAAAGGATCCAACACTCGTCCGATACTCTTGTCGAGGTGTCTCATCATCTCCGCATAGATCTTCACTGATCCACCGGCGGAGTAGCCTTCGGGCCCATTCTTGAGCGTGCCCCCAAGAGACTTATCGCCCGGACCTTGCCACGGCCAGTGAGGAGACGTGTAATGAAGACCTAGATAGAATGGGTTGCTTCGCTTACGCTCCAAGTACTCGACCGACCGATCTGTCAGAAGATCAGTGATGTATCCGGTCTTTTCGACCTGCACGTCGCCTTCGAATAGATCGGGGTCGCCCGCAGGATCTTTATGAGTAAAATGATCCCCGGCACCGCTCGTTATTCCAAAAAACTCGTCGTAGCCATAATGTAAGGGACTAAAAGCAGGGAGATACCCAACGTGCCATTTTCCGATTAGGGCTGTATCGTAACCGACCTTCTTTAGTAGGGACGAAACGGTCGGATGTTGCCGCGGAAGGCCGACAGTCTTGGCTCGATCACCAAGCAGTTTTCTGGCAATAGGCGGTTCTTCAAGACCGATCATAAGCCTCGCCGGATAACGCCCCGAGTGAAAGCCAACCCGGGTGGGCGTGCACGACGGAGCAGCAGAATAGCCGCTCGTGAAGCGAATGCCTTCTTTCGCAAGTCTGTCGATATTCGGAGTTTGATAGTCCGGACGCCCGTAACAGCTTAGGTCGCCCCATCCAAGGTCGTCGGCTAGAATAAAAAGAATGTTGGGCCTGACGCTCAGCTTTTGCGCCGTCTGCGCCATTGAATTTGCAGCGACCGAAGTTACCGCCACACCCGCCAGAAATTCTCGTCGGCTAACATTGCTCATATGTTTCTGGTATTCCAAAACCCAATATTTAGCTTTTACAATGGCCCCGACAGTCTTACCTTAAATAAAAATAAATCGGTTTCTCGTGAGAGTTTTCATTTTCATCGGGTCGCACTGTTCTTATCCTATTATTTCGCATGCACACCGGGTTCGTCTTCGCTTTCATCAGCGTCTTTACCCACTTGTTCAGCCAGGACGGCTTCGGCGGCGTCGGCTATGCGTTCTTCGATGTTCTCGGCAGGAGCCTCTGCCGGATGGAGGTCGCCGGCGTGGTAGAAGTGCGAGGCCATGTAAAGCTCACGCAGAAACTTGAAGAAGACTTTACCGATCGCGATAGCCGGAATCGCGAGGATAACACCAAGCAGTCCAAAGAGCTTTCCGCCGATCAATAGACCGAGGAATACGGCCATCGGGTGCAGATTGAGCCGTCCGCCGATGATCTTAGGCGTCAGTATGTAGCCTTCGAGGGTTTGGACGGCCACGAACACGCCCAAAACCGCACCGACGTCCCAGACGTTGCCTCCATTCGCAAGCGTCAACCCGCCCGCGAGGCCAAGGCCGATCAATGAACCGACGTATGGTATTGCGTTTAGCAGCCCCGCAAGCAATGCAATGCCTGCCCACGCGGGAACGTCGAGAAACCAAAAGCCTATCGCGTAAAAGACGGCCATGATCAGCCCGATAAGCAGTTGTCCGCGAACGTACGATTCGAGAATGCGGCCAGATTCGTCGAAAAGACGTGAAAACGGTTCGCGGAATCTCGGCGGTATCAGCACCTCAGACGAATCACGCCATGTCCGAAAGTCTATGAGAATGTAAAATACAAAGAACGGCACGAGTAGCAAATCTAGCGACGAAACCAGGAACGAGAAGATCGTGGAACCGCCGGATGGGGCGGACGTCGTCGTGACATTTCCGTTCTCCTCGACGGTGGTGGTCGCCGACGTTGCCCCCATACTCTCACTGTAGAATGCGGCCGGATCGCTCAAGAACTTTTCGATGCGATCGCCCGCAACGCGTTCGAGGGGAGGAGAATACTGTTTCAGAATATCGCGCTGCCGAACTGCATTCTCCGGTGTGAAATTCTCGGCGATCGTGGTCACTGCCTTTGAACTTTCAGCCCATAGTTCCGGTACAACATATGTGAGAAAGGTGCCGATCACCAGGGTTACAAGTAGAATAGCGGCGACCGCAGACAGTACCCGCGAAAGCCCCAACCTTACGCCCTGTTGCACAATCGGATTGAGCAAATAAGCAAGGGCGACCGAAGCTAACACAGGTACAATAGCAACGCTGCCCGCAATGTATAAAAAATAAAGTATGAGCACCGAAACAATGACTGTCGGCACCCAACGCAACCACCAAAACGGCGGTCGGTCCTCAGGAAGGGTTACTTTGAGAGTAGCAGGCATAGAACTCGACCGGATCTTCGCATTGTTTCGTCACCTTGAAGTTGAATCTTTTTGTTAGCAAAATGTCCAGCCCTGAGTCCAGCGGATATGGCAAGTATGCCGCATAAAGAAAAAGCTATTTGAATTCATCGTTTTCCCACAGAAGCCGGCCTGTCCATCTCACCACAGGATCCGGTGCCGTGTTGTTCGCCGAACTACAATAGGTAAATCTTTATGAATCGTCTTGGCTCGGATCAAATAATAGCGAATGAGTTATCCAGAGCTTGAACCAATTCGTCAACCGTATCGATCGTTGTATTTAGCATCAACCCTGTTCTAATAACGTTGCCATACAAACCGCCTTTACCGATCAGGACGCCTTGCCGCTTAGTTTCCTCAAACACACGCAAAACGGCTTCCGGCTTTGGCTCTTTGGTCTGGCGGTCTTTGACCAGCTCAAGTCCGAGCATCAAACCCATTCCGCGAACGTCGCCAATGACCTTGTGCTTTTCTTTCAATTCAAGCATTCGATGCATCAAATAGTCGCCGACGACGCGGGCGTTGGTGCGGAGGTCGTCTTCTTCGATGACCTTAATTACCGCGAGGCCAACCGCCATCGAGACCGGGTTTCCGCCGAATGTCGAGAAGGTCAGGCCCGGAAACGCATCGGCGACCTCGGGTGTCGCGATAGTCCAACCAATCGGGGCACCATTGCCCATCCCTTTCGCTGAGGTGATGATATCCGGCTCAACGCCCCAATGCTCGATGCCAAACCATTTGTCGCCCGTGCGTCCCCACGCGGCCTGTACTTCGTCTGAGATAAATAGTCCGCCGTGGCTGCGAGCGATCTCGGCGACACGCGGGAAATATTCTTTTGGAGGAATGATAAAACCGCCGACGCCGAGGATCGTTTCTGCCATGAACGCTGCGATATTCCCTGTCGTCGTCGTATTGATAATGTCCTCAACGTCGTCAGCGCACGCGACGCCACACGAAGGATATTCGAGCTTGAACGGGCAGCGGTAACAGTAGGGGGCAGCCGCATGAACAATGCCGGGTATCTGAGCAGCGATCGGCCGCCACGTCTTGTGGCCAATCGTGGATAAGGCTGTCGCCGAACGGCCCGCATAGCTGTGACGCAGTACGACGATCTCTTGATTCCCGGTCGCGATCTTGGCGGCCAATATCGCTGTGTCATCGGCCTCAGTGCCGCTGT
>JBBSKW010000174.1:0-5576 GCA_038256005.1 Pyrinomonadales bacterium | reverse complement strand
TGGATCAGAGCTTCCGACTCGCTGTCGAGGGAAGAGGTCGCTTCGTCAAGAATAAGTATGCGCGGATCAGCAAGCAAAGCTCGTGCGATCGCAATTCGCTGGCGTTGTCCACCGGAAAGTTTCACTCCGCGTTCGCCAACGATCGTGTCGTAACCGTTAGGAAAGTTTTCGATAAATTCATCGGCGTTAGCGATC
The DNA here is from genome assembly GCA_038256005.1 of Pyrinomonadales bacterium. GTDB lineage: Bacteria > Acidobacteriota > Blastocatellia > Pyrinomonadales > Pyrinomonadaceae > OLB17. The sequence continues at coordinate 5,381 of JBBSKW010000174.1, read as the reverse complement.
ACACAAACTTCCTTGATCTTGGCAAGATTAGCCTCGGTATTCGAGAAACGAATATTGTCGAGGATCGAACCGTCAAAAAGAAAATTGTCTTGAAGCACAACGCCTAATTGCCGTCTGTAATCTCGCAGCTTTACATCGTCCAGCCCATGTCCATCGATCTTGATCGTACCTTTTGTTGGCTGAATAAAGTTGAGAACAAGACTAAGGATCGTGGATTTGCCCGAGCCGCTCGAACCGACCAGGGCGGTCGTGGAACCGGCTTCAGACCGAAATGAAATTCCCTTGAGCACCGGCACATCCTTGTCGTATTCAAACTCGACATTCTCAAACTCGATCGTCCCATCAACCTTGTTCAGCGGTTTTTTGGTCGAATCGAGATCGTCTTCGGTCGTCATGGCCATCACTTCGCGAATACGATCAAGCCCGGCGAGTGCCTCTGTTACCTGAGTGCCCACCGCGGCGAGTTCGACGACCGGAAGAGCCAGCAAGAAGGTGAACGAAATGTACATCAAGAAATCGCCGAGTGTCATCGTTTGCTGCTGTATCGCACTTCCGCCGAGAACGATCATCGAAACAGCAACAGCTCCGATCACGAGTGCAGCAAAAGAGTTAATCGCCGATACGCCTGTGACGGTCTTCGCGACATTCCGAAACAGCCGATGTGCGCCGCGAGCAAACGAAAGCTCTTCCCGTTTTTCAGCCGTGTACGCTTTCACAATGCGAATACCGCCGAGGCTTTCCGTGAGCCGGCCCGTGACGTCGGCAGTGATCTCACCGCGTTCGCGAAATACGGGACGGAGAAGCTTCAGAGCATACAAAAGAACGCCGCCGAATATGGCTATCACGCCAAGCGTGGCAAGGGTAAGCAACCAGTTGATATAAAACAAAACGCAGATCGAGATCGTGGCCGTCACAATTCCGCCGATGATCTGCCCAAGCCCGGTTCCGACCAAATTACGAATACCTTCCGCATCGTTCATGATCCGCGAAATGAGCTGACCCGATTGCGTGGAATCAAAGTACGAAATGGGTAATCGTTCGATGTGACTTTGCACCCGTTTCCGCATTTCGGTGATCGCCCGCTGAGCCGCAACTCCGAGGATCTGCGAAAGGGCGAAAGATGTAGAAGCTTGAACCAATGTAGAAATGCCAACAGCCAACGCGATCCATTTGATCAGCTCATATCGCTGGTTTGTGAAGACCTCGTCGCCGATGTATTTCGTCGATGCCGGCAGAACCATTCCCGCGAGCCTTGAGACTAGAAGCAAAACGCTGCCGATCAACAATCGCCAACGGGCGTTCCAGACTATCTTCCGAGCTTCTGCCCAAGCTCCGGAATAATTGATCTTCTTTTTCTTCTTTTCTTTGTCGTCCAAGTTGCGCTCAAGTCTGATTTTCGCGCGCCGAAATGTCAAATATGTAGTAGAAATGAAAAAGTGTAACGCCAGCTTCGAACTCGCGTTACACTTTTAATTTAGACCTAAAAAGAGCAGTTTCCGGTCGCCGAGCGGTCAATTCGGAAGTTAGACTGAGAAGCCGGTAGTGGTGGTGGCGGTGGGACGTTAAAATATGTTGCCCAAAGCTCGAGGTTGTCAGTCGTACTCTCGTTCCTGGCAATATGAACATGCCCTTGGCCGCTGTCAACAAATGCCTGACCAACCGTGTAGGTTCGCTCGGTACAAGTGGGATCGTCACCGTCGTAAAAAGACATCGTACCGCTTTTGATAATGACTACAACTGGGCCGGGATGACTGTGCCAACCGGTGTGGCCGCCCGGCCCGATAACTATCTGTTGCATCACGGTTTGAGCCGCATCAGACACATGAATGACTTCCTGTGCCCCGCCCTTTACCTTAAATTTGATATCGGTCGGATTGGCGAAACCCGTTGATCGAGCAACAACAGGGGCGCTAATAATCCCTGAACCCGGTGTAAGAAGTACCGCGCCTGCTGAAACAGCGACCGTCGCCGCCAAGATGAAAAATGCCGGCTTGTGTGCTGACAGAAGTGACCTAATTTTCAAGTTATACATATTGATTTCCTCCAGTTTTGTTTTCTGATTACTGTTGCGAATAATCTCAATTACGTGCGTTACTCGTAAGCGACTCACATTTTAACCGGTGACTGTCGCCGGAGATTCTTTCAGGTGCTGCTTATTCATGATAAAATCCGTGTGGCCTTAAGATTTGAAACGAATCATATTCCACGCGTATCTAACGTGTATTGGGGTTTGAATGAGGTTTCGATGAGTTATTGATGAGTTAATCCGATGCTACTGGAATCAAACAACTTATATGATTTCGATAAGTTCCGTCTTGATGTTACCGAAAAGGTTTTGCTTCGGGAGGGAAAACCAGTTGCCATTACTCCAAAAGTCTTCACAACCCTCAAACTTCTTGTCGAAAACGCGGGCCGCTTGCTTGAGAAAGACACGATGATGGAGGCGATCTGGCCCGATCAGTTTGTCGAAGAAGGAAACCTTGCCTATAACATCAAATTGCTTCGCAAGGCGCTTGGCGACGATGCCTCCCGCCCCAGTTTTATAGAGACTATTCCCCGTCGCGGTTATCGGTTTATGGCGAAAGTATCAGTTCTGCAGACTGAGAGTGGGGCGTCTCTAATGAACGGTAAAAACTTTATTAATTCACCCCTAACCAGCGTATCGACTGTTCAAGAATTCGATTTGACTGAATTGTCCACAACGCTCTCAGACAAATCAACGGTGAAAATTGCAGCTCCTTCTTCTATTACAGGTGGACTTGCAGAGCCCAAGAATGTTGCTCCCGGTGGAAGAAGGGTTGGATTCCTTGTGATCGCGTGCATAACTCTCCTACTGCTGGGGACATACATCGTATCTTTCGTGCCTACAAACCGCACAACCTTAAATGCGGTTGATAAAAAGCGATTTGCCGTGCTTCCGCTCAAACCGGTAAATATAGAAAATCGGGACGCGATAATTGAAATGGCGATTGCTGAATCACTTATCCTGAAACTAAGTGCAGGAGGCGGCCTGAGGGTTTTGCCTTTAACTGCGGTTCGACGCTATGTTGATCTCGATAAAGACCCTTTGGATGCGGGGAATCAACTCGGAGTCGATTTTGTGCTTTCGTCAAATTATCAGGTCGCAAACGGAAGGATACGCGTGACGTCGATGTTGATGAACGTTCGAACCGGTCAAACCGATGCGAGTTTTATTAGCGAACATGCGGTTGAAGAGATGTTTTCCATGCAAGATGCGATCGCAAACCAGATTGGTAACGGTATTGTGATTCATCTAGGCGGACAAGCCGATATTTTCGCGGTCAAGCGCGGCACTGCAAACGAAGCAGCATATAGTCTTTATATGCATGGGATGTATCTGACTGAGAAATATAATCGGGATGACGCGGGACGGGCGATAGAAGTATTCGATGAGGCTCTGAGGCTTGACCCGAATTACGCCGCAGCTTGGGCAGGAAAGGCTCACGCTCACTGTAACTTCGCACACCGAGGCGGCAACCCTCCACGTGTTGAATTTTCGAAGGCCGAACCAGCCCTCGATTACGCGCTGGCAATCGACAAGAACAATGCCGATGCTTACGCAGTACGCGGGATAATTAATCGCGACTATCATTGGAATTTCGTCATGGCACACGAAAGTCTCGACCGGGCTCTCGAGATTAACCCGAATCATGCATTCGCCCGCGGAATTCGTTCCGGACTTCTGACTCGTGATGGAAGGCATGACGAAGCAATTATGGAGATCAAGAAGGCGATCGATCTCAATCCAAGGTCTCTCTGGGAACATTGGCTTTATGCCGATGCTCTTATTCAGGCCAGACGTTATGATGAAGCAATCCAGCAAGCAAATCGCGTTCGTGAAATGGACAGCAGTCTTGCCGCAGCGCATTACATTCTCTGGGTCGCGTACCACTTTAAAGGCGACCACGCGCTCGCTTACGAGAATTTTCTGCAGAGCAAAAGATTGTGGGGATCAAATGATGTTGATATTGCAAAACTCGAGGGCGCGTTTCGTGACTCCGGTTGGCTCGGAGTTCTCCGTACTGATCGTGACGCGCTGATCGCTAAACTGACTACGGATTATTCTCCGAGCAAGTACAAGATCGCGGGTTTATCCGCAGTCTTAGGTGATGACCAACTGGCATTGACGTATCTTAATGATTGTTTGGAGAAGCGACTTGTTGACGTCTCTTATATTAAAGTTGATCCATTCTTCGACACCTTGCGTGATGACACGCAGTTTATTGAGGTGCTGCGACGGACGGGTTTGTAGTAGATTTTCTCTCCTGAAAACTATAATAATTTGCACGGATTCACTTTTTCGGTAGAATTGTGCTTTTTCTATGATTGGCAGTAACCACCGAATGAACCAAACTTACATAAATGAACTAAAGGGCAGTATCGGCGAAACCGTTACTCTAAAGGGCTGGCTTTATAATTCGCGTTCGAGTGGCAAACTCGTGTTTCTTCAATTAAGAGATGGAACCGGCACCGTTCAATGTGTTGTATTCAAAGGCAATGACGAAGCCCTGTTCGACGTGGCAAAAGGGGTCGGACAAGAATCTTCGATCATCGTAACCGGAACTGTTAAAGAAGATTCGCGGTCCGCCATCGGAGTTGAACTCGATGTAATAGATCTACAGGTTCTGCAGAATGTCCATGATTATCCGATAACGCCGAAAGAACACGGAACTGAGTTTCTGATGGATCATCGTCACCTTTGGATACGTTCCAAGAGGCAACACGCCGTTTTAAAGATTCGTCACACCGTTATTAAAGCGGTCCGCGATTATTTTGACGAAAACGGTTTCACACTCGCCGACACACCGATTTTCACGCCCGCGGCCTGCGAAGGTACGACAACGCTTTTCGAAGTAGATTATTTCGGCGACGACAAAGCTTATCTGACCCAATCGGGTCAACTTTACAACGAAGCTACCGCTGCGGCATTCGGCAAATCTTACGCCTTTGGCCCAACGTTTCGTGCGGAGAAGTCAAAGACTCGTCGTCACCTTACCGAATTTTGGATGGTCGAGCCCGAAGTCGCCTACGCTGGTTATCAGGAAATGATGGACCTCGGCGAAGGCTTGATCTTGTTCATCGTCGATCGCGTTTTGAACGACCGCAAAATTGAGTTGGCCGCGCTCGATCGCGACACGACCGTGCTCGACGCGATAAAAGGTCCGTTTCCGCGTCTTCATTACGACGATGCGGTCAAGATGCTGCAGGAAGGACATGCAAAGGGCGAGTTGGAAAACAATTTCGAATGGGGCGGCGATTTTGGAGCTCCGGACGAAACTTATTTGTCGAAACAATTCGGCTTGCCGGTCTTTGTGCATCATTTCCCGACCGCGATCAAAGGTTTCTACTTCGAAGTAGAT
>JBBSKW010000173.1:0-5695 GCA_038256005.1 Pyrinomonadales bacterium | reverse complement strand
CGTCGATACCGTGCTCGGCAGTTCGCATTGGGGAATAGTTGGCGGAATTGTGCTCGGATCAGTGATCGTATTTGTCCAACTTGTCCTAAAAAACACGCAATTGCTGAAAACTACATCGTCGGCTCCGCGTTCACTTCTCGAACAAGCCGCCGCTGAGAATGATAAAGATCCGGCGGCGATCGAGCCGGATTCGGAAATCGCTACCCCTGTGACACAAGAAACCGATGAATCTACGCGAACGCTTTGATATTGCGCCCAAAGCTTAGTAAAATTTAGGGTTTGAATGAATGACGGAGCCGAGCCAATGGGCCAAAGCCCTGAAGATCCGATGCCTCCGTCGCACGACCGAATACTGGTTATCATGGCAGTGCTCGGCGTGGTTGGCGGAATTGCCGGAGTGCTGTTTCATTCAGCAAGTTTTGGCCTAGCATTTTGGATCGGCACGAGCCTCGCTTTTGGCAATTACTATTGGCTGAAAGCAACGCTTAAAGGCGTGCTCAAAGCGGCGGCCGAAGGTCACGGATCAAAGATCGTCGGGTTTAAGTTCATTGGGCGATATTTCGCACTTGCTTCGGTAATTGCGATCATTTACGCGAGCGGCATGCTGCCGATTGTTCCGGTCGTTCTGGGTATTGCAGGTTTTGGATTCGCGACCGTGGTGGATGGATTAATTAGAATTTATACCGGGCTTACGGGGAAACAATAAATTATTACGGTGTCCGTTCAAGGACACAGATCGATATCAAAATGCTTTTATTCGCAGGTTCCGCAGAACATCACACTCCGCTTCTGGTTGAATTCATCAACCATTATTTGGGCGAACCTCTGCACCAGATCCAGATGCAGACCACGCACAAATGGTGGACCTCTTTCTTCAATAATTTCGGCACAACGCCGGAAGCTGTTTTTGGTGAACCATACTCGGCCGCGAACGCGATACCGTGGTACACGATAATGTTTGTTATCGCGTGTATCTTGTCGGTCGTCGTTATCGGTCTTTTGAAAGGCAAGCTTTCCGATGAAGATCCGAGTTCGGGACAGTTGACTCTTGAAGCGGGTTATCTGGCTATAAAGGGCGTAGTTGTAGACGTTATCGGCGAGCGAGGTTTTCGTTATTTCCCGGTTGTTGCGACCTTTGCCGTTCTTGTACTTATTTCGAACTTGATGGGCACGTTTCCGCTCTTTATGGCGCCGACCGCTTCGGTCAACGTCACGTTCGCGCTAGGCATTGCATCGTTCGTTTACTACAACTACGTCGGCATCAGCGAAAACGGCCTGATCAAGCATTTTGGCCATCTTGCCGGACCGAAGCTGCCGCTTTTGATGGCGATCTTCATTACGCCGCTTGTGTTTTCGATCGAGCTCATCAGTAACTTGATCCGTCCGCTGACGCTCGGAGTTCGACTGTTTGCCAACATGTTCGCGGACGAGATGATCTATTTGCAATTCACCAACCTTTATCCGCCCTACACCCAAATATTGGTGCCGGCAGGGTTATTGGTTCTCGCGGTTTTCGTCGCATTTGTCCAGACGCTGGTGTTCACGTTGCTTTCGTCGATCTATATCAGCGAAGTCACGCATGACCACGACGAGCACCACGATGACGATCATGCAGGTGAACACCACGGCGACGCTGCTCCGGCAGCCGCCTAAAAGGTTTGGAGTTCCTGCTTTAGCAAGCCTCCGAAAATGATAGAACTGATCTTTGGAACTTCTTATTAATAGCATTAGATGCCCATCAAAATTATTGGGTTTCTAAAAGATATGCCCGCACGCGACAGGCGGCTTGACTCCAACGAGAGTAGAAATCAAGCAATACCGGAAGCGAGGCGAAATAATACAAGCAAGCAAGTTCCCTGGAACGGTTCTCCTTAGAAAACGTAAATATAAACAGGAGAATAAAATGAACAAGTTCAAATATTTTGCATATTCAACACTCGCACTCGCACTTATGTCGATGACCACGATGGCACAGGCTGGTGCGGCTGATAACGATTCGACCGTACTTTCATCGAAAGCGATCGCAGGCGGAATTGGGTTCGGTCTTGCAGCCGGTTTGGCTGCAATCGGTCAGGGTCTTGTTGGCTCGCGTGCTGCTGAGGGAACTGCCCGTAATCCCGGCGCCGCTGGTAACGTAATGACGATCACGATCATCTCGCTTGCACTTATCGAGTCGCTCGTGCTTTTCGCTCTCGTTATCGTCTTCGTTAAGCTTTAATTCGAAGATAGAAATTGGAAATGCGGGCCCGGTCTTCGGACTTCGGCCCGCATTTTGTATAGAAATGGTTGTAAATTTCACTTGTCGGAACGTCAAAGATTGCAACCTCTCGGCGGCAATATCGTTCTAAAAGCGGATGGCACAAGATCTTACAGGTATCATTATCGCGGATAAATACCGCTTGGACTCGCTCTATCGGGCGGGGGCCGAATCCGATCTCTATTCCGCAACGCACCGTTTGATGGACAAGAAGGTCACGATCCGCGTTCTCCACGGCCGCTTTCCCGCTGATGAGATCGAACGCGAACGCTTCTTTGAACGATCAAAACGCGAGTCAACGGCGAATGCCAACGGTCTACTGAATGTTGTTGATTTTGGCACCGATCGGGAAGGTTTTTCCTATTGCATATACGACTCGTTTACGGGCGATACGCTTCGCTCCATTCTCGACCAAGACGGCAAGTTTCCGGTTCATACTGCGGTTTCAATTGGTCAACAATCTGCTGCTGCTCTTGCGTCTGCACACGCCACCGGGCTAATTCACGGAAATCTTACCGCCGAAAATGTTCTGCTTTCGAATGACGCCGACGGACGTATCGTAGCACGAATTATCGAACTTGAAACGCCGAATCCGATTCTTGCTGAAAAGGAAAATGCGACCGCCCTCGATTTTGCATATCTCGCGCCCGAACTGTGTGCCGGTTCCGATAAGGCGGATGAGCGATCCGATATTTATTCGGTAGGCGTTTTGCTGTACGAAATGCTGGCGGGTGTGCCTCCATTTACGGGCGAGAAACCGACCGACGTAATGCTCAAGCATATCGAGGAAATGCCCTCGCCGCTTTCAGCGTTTAGGTCCGATATTCCCGATGGCCTTGAGCCGATAATATTACAAGCACTTTCGAAGAACCTGGAAATGAGGCAGGCTTCGGGAGCGGAACTTGCTGATGAACTTGCCGCACTTGGGACAGTTCCTGAGGCAAAGGCAAATGCCGCAAGCGGCGGCTTCTGGAAAACGGCGTTGTTGATGCTGTTCGGGATCGGCTTGCTTGCGTCCGCGCTCATTTACGCAACGAGTGTGAAACAGACCGACCCGATAACAAGTTTGCAGCCTGACGCGAACGGCCAACCTGTTCAGCCACTGAATCCGGCAACAGGAATAGAAGAACGAAATCTGGCTTCGCTACCGGGCGGAACCGATGTAAATAGCAATTTGTCGATGGCACCAGGCACAATGCCGGGCGGCGATGGTTACGATCCGTGGGCAAACGCACCGACACTTCAGCCGCCGAGCGGAACGGTTACAATTCCGCCCGACAGCGGCAGCCCGTTTACGATGGATCCGGGTTGTACGATGCTGCCGAGTGGGTTGATTATCTGTCCAACGCGAATGCCAGAAGCCGAACCGACGCCGTCACCGCGAACGCCTTCTACAAATACCAATACAGCACCGCGACCCGCAGTAACGCCGACGCCGGCGACTGCGCCGGTTCGAACACCGACGCCCGCACCAAGACCAGCGGCTCCGCCCGCGAATCGACCCGAAGCGCCCCGAGAAGAATCACCCGCAAATTGAATTCTAAATCAAGCTATTTGACGACCGTACCTTTTGCGGCCGGCGGGGTGAACATACTGTTTTGGATCTCGGTGTTGTGTTTCACCTCATCCAAGGTAATGACGATGTCGAACTGCGGCAGCTTCGTCACAGTGCGGAATGGGAATTTAATACCGTCGACTTCACGATAATCTGAAAGCATAGTAATGCTCTTCATGCGCCCTGCAGGGCTCGCGGCGGTCATATCCGAACGTACGAGAAAGCCGCTTTTGACGTCGAAGTAGAGAGTGTCCGGATCGGAATCGGGAAGCGTTCCTTTCACAACGTACGCGTCCGAGCTGTCGATGGCTTCGATGCCTGTAACCTCCAATTTCGAATACGCACTGCCAAGATCTTGGTCACGATAGAAGCCCGCGAGAGATTTTTGGCGTGCAAGTTCTTCGCCCGCGAGAATTCGATCGCCTGAGATCGGATCGCTTGCCCACGCTATTTTGCCGTCGTAACCCTGAACAAAATCACCCAAACCCGAAAGCTTCATAACCGTAAGCATCATTGCATTAGGCTTAGCAAAGCTTTCGACCGTTCCGGAAATGTTTGCCTGTACGATCGTCGCTTTACCTTTATAGATCCGACTCTTGATCTTCATTGCGGCTTCACGCCCGCCGATCGCTGTTGAATAGTTTTCTAGAACTTGAGCGACAGTCGGCAATTTTGCCGCCACTGTCGCGACCGTTTGATTTCCTGGCGGTGAGATCGTTTTCTGACCCAAAGCCGAAATTGACAATGCCAAGAAAATTGCTGAAACAAGTAATATTTTGATGTTCATTGGATCTACTTCCTTATTAGTTCGATGGCTCGTTCAAGTTGGCGGTCGCCGCCGGCGAGCAACGCCTTACGCGTTTGAGCGATCGTGATATCCGGCGAAACGCCGCGGCCTTCGAGCAGGACGTTATTCGGCGTGCGGTAATCTGAAACTGCATATTGAAACAATGCGCCGGTCGGCAGAGTGTCAAAGATCGACGGCAAAACCCCGCCGGCGGTCGTCTCGCCGACGATCGTGCCGCGGCCGATATCCTGCATTCCGCCGGCGAAAACTTCACTGGTCGACCCGGACCCGTGATCAGTCAAAATCACTACCTTGCCTGCAAACGGATCGGTTTGCGGATAGGCGATGAAATCCATCGAGCTATCGCGCGTCCGCATTGTGCCCAACGATTTCTGTTCACTGAGCATCAGGCCGGCAAGTCCAGGTGCCATTCCGCCAATACCGCCCGGATTTCCGCGGAGATCGATGATAAGGGCCATTGTATCTGAAAGCTCGCGAACCGCTGTTCGGAGCTTAGACATTTGCGGCATTATCCACATATTGAAGCGGATATAGCCTATGTCCGAAGCAAGGCGTTTTGATTCAAAGTGAATCTGCTGCGAGGGAAAATTGCCGAAAGGTTGCGACATTTGCCCGGTGAACTGAATACGTTTGATCGTAAACCTCGTTGGCGAATCTTTGGCATCGAGTGTTTCGACGGTCACATCCGTGCCCGGTTTTCCATTTAATTGCGCCTCTAGATGCCGTTCATTGTAGATCTTGCGGACGGCGTCGCTGATCGATCGTCCCGCCAACGACTTGTTGAATGTTTTCAGCATTTCAAGGGCGGATTTGCCGTCGATCTTCGTTAGCACAAAGCCGGCCTTGATCCCGGCCATAGCTGCCGGCGAATCAGCATCGAGCCTGTTCACAACCGGCAATCCATCGATCATTAGAATGTCGATACCGGCATATCCGGTTTCGCGATTTATCTGCTCCGCCGTCAGATTTTTAGGGTAAATGCCGAAATGAGAGAGCTTTAGCTCAGCCAGCATTTTTCGCAAAACGCCGTGAAGCTCATCGTCGCTTGCCGCTTTCCTTGCCAACGGCTCATATT
>JBBSKW010000172.1:0-5698 GCA_038256005.1 Pyrinomonadales bacterium | reverse complement strand
GACACGATCACGCTTGACGATCTGCCGCCGGAGATGACGCAGTCCGGCTCGGTAAATTCATCTTCAACCGGCGACGATACACAATTCAAACTCCCGCCCGAAGGCGTAAATTTCGAGGACGTCGAACGCAGCCTAATAATGCAGGCAATGGACCGAACCGATAACAACATCACAAAGTCCGCAAAAATGCTCGGGTTAACGTTCAGAACGCTGCAATACAGGCTCGAAAAATTTGGTTTCAAGAAAGACGGCGATGGAACCGAGGAAGCCGACGAAACGTAAGTCGGTCAGACAGGATAAACAGGACGTTTAAGATAATTCTTGGACAATCCTGCGAATGGTGTCTATCCTGTTGAGGAATTCGTCTTGTTGGAGGCTCGAACATGGAATGGTTCTCGACATTAACGCTTGCACTTGGAACGGCCTGGACCAGCGGGATTAATCTCTATGCGACCGTTTCGGTGCTCGGGCTGTTACAGCGGTTTGGCGGAGTGAAACTGCCGGGCGGGCTCGATGTACTCGATAATTGGTGGATAATTGGGATCGCCGGCGGGCTTTACATCGTTGAGTTTTTTGCCGATAAGATTCCTTACGTTGATAGCGTTTGGGACGTTGTCCACACATTTATCCGTGTTCCCGCCGGAGCGATCGTTGCCTACGCCGCGGTTTCGGATATGTCGCCGGAGATCACGATTCCCGCTACACTTATCGGCGGCGGATTTGCGTTTGCATCCCACGGAACCAAGGCGGCCGTGCGCGTTGGTGCAAACCTTTCGCCGGAACCGATCTCAAATTGGGTTCTTTCGCTGGTCGAGGACGTGATCGCGTTCGCAGGAACTCTGCTCGCTGTTTTTGCCCCGATCGTTATCGCGGTTGTTCTCTTTATCTTCGCAGTATTTTTTATCTGGTTCTTCCCGAAAATATTTCGCGCTGTTAAACGAATGATCAATGCTGTTGGCGGCTTTTTGCGTGGCGACGGTTTCAGGGAAGTGGCACGCAAGGCAGGCTAACCATTATGGAACGTTCTTGTGAGTTATGCATCTAAATACCCAGAGGTAAACAAAAATGGGAACTCGATCGTTACTATTCCTTCCGGTCTTTGCTCTTTTGATGTCGTGCGCCGACCAAGCTGGCACATCAGATCGCGGCGAGAAAATAAGTTTTGGCTTTTACGACGTCGCGAGTTCGTCTGCCCCTCAGCCTGCAACGCAGTCCGTTGCCCTTGAAGATAGCGGTACGGGCGGCGGTGGTGGCGGAAAGAATGAAAATCAACCAGAGATTGTTGAGGTCTCTCAGCAGGCCGCCCTTCCGACTGACAGAAAGATCATCAGAAATGCTGAAATTGCTCTTGAATCAGATTCGCCAGAGGAATCGCAAAATCAGATAACAGCGGTAGTTCAGAGCAAAGGTGGCTTCATGGTCGAATCGCAGCAAAGCAGCAGCGATGCTCGTTCGAATACTCGAGATGTTATTCAACTTACTTTGCGGGTTCCAGCCGATAAATTTACAGAGACTCTTGAAGAGATCCGAAAGACCGCAAAGCGTGTAGTGATCGAAACGGTCAAAGGCCAGGATGTTACGGAACAGTTTATCGATATTGAGGCACAATTGAAGGCCAAAAAAGCCCTTGAATTGCAATTCATGGAGATCATGAAGCGAGCGAATACGGTTACCGATGCCTTGGAAGTCAACACGCAACTTGCCCAAGTTCGTGGCGAGATTGAAAAGATCGAAGGACGAAAGCGTTACCTCGAAAACCAAACAGCCCTCTCGACTATAAAGGTAAGCCTCCAATCGCCGGCAGCGATCTCCGCTAGGTCTGCGGGTTTTGGCTATCGTCTTACCGATTCGTTCGGTCGCGGCATTGATATAGGACTGAATTTCATCCTCGGTTTGATCACTTTCCTAATTGGAGCACTTCCGTTTGCGGTATTTGTCGGCTTACCTGCGTTCTTTATCGGTCGCTACTATTGGCGTAGAAATGAAAGAAGACGAACTGCTAGTGAGATAGCAAAGAAAGAGATAACCGTCGAATGATCTTAGAGAGACTTTTTCAAATCGCTGCGGTCGTTCTTGCCGTCGTTGCAGTTTATTTTTACTGGGCCGGGATCCAGGACTGGATGTACGTCTCTGCGGTGTTGGGGTGCGTCGCGTTCTTTCTGAGCATTCGAACCCAGGTCAAGCGAAGGAACGACGAGCGTGATGCGGCGATCTTAGCTGCACAAGGTGCGGAATCGGAATTTTCCGAAAACGAATAAAGATAGGTTCACTCGCAATTCGATCAAATGGCTACGATCGTTCTCGCAACATTTGGGTCACTCGGCGACCTACATCCAAAGATCGCTCTCGGTCTTGAACTGAAAGGACGCGGGCACAAGGTAACGATCGCGGCGATGGAATACTATCGTGAGAAGATCGGGATGATCGGGCTGGGCTTTGCTCCTATGGCTCCGCACCTCGACCCGAATGACCGCGACATGGCGGCTGAGATGATGGACGCAAAAAAGGGTACGGAGGCGATCCTGCGCGACATCATCATGCCGAGTCTTCATCAGATGTACATCGATCTGACCGCTGCGGTCGATGGAGCCGATATGCTGATTTCTGGCGAGATCGTTTATGCCGTCCGCTCCGTCGTCGAGAAGACCGGAATACAATGGGTTTCGACCTCGCTTGCACCGGGCGCGATCATGTCCGATTACGATCCTTTCGTTCCGCCGCTCGCACCATGGTACGACAAACTGCACGGCTGGCCTGCGTGGTTCCACAATTCATTTTTCGCGTTAATGCGCTGGACGATCCGCGATTGGTACGAACCCTACAAGAAATTCAGGCGAGAACTTGGGCTTAGCGAAGACCACGATCCGATCTTCTCCGGAAGATTTTCCGAGCTGCTTCATTTGATGCTTTTTTCAAAAGTAATCGGTGCTCCACAGCCAGATTGGACAAAAAGTTTTGTTCAACCGGGATTCTGTTTTTACGATGGACAGAACGATGATGGCAAAATGCCCCCTGAACTGTCCACGTTCCTGGATGCCGGCGAGCCGCCTATTGTTTTTACGCTTGGATCCGCCGCCGTTCTTGATCCCCGCAATTTTTTTGAACAAAGCGCCGCCGCCGCGAAGAAGCTGGGAAGAAGGGCGGTATTGCTTTACGGCTCGTACAGCGAACCGCCAAAGGGATTAACCGCCGAAATAGTCGGCTTTGAATACGCACCATACTCTCTTGTTTTTCCGCGCGCCGCATGCATCGTTCATCAGGGCGGAGTCGGGACGACCGCTCAGGTTCTTCGCGCAGGCGTGCCGCAGCTTTTCATGCCTTACGGGCACGATCAGCCGGATAATGCGGCCAGGTGCCGAAGGCTTGGGGTCGCCGAAATCATTAGCCGTGATGATTACGGTCCCGAGAAGGCCGCCGAGCTTTTAACAAAGCTCCTATCGATCAAAACCTATGCCGAACGTGCCGCCGAGGTCGGTGCTGTCGTGCGCTCCGAGGGCGGAGTCCAAGTCGCGGCAAACGAGATAGAAGCGGTGCTCTGATAGCCGACGACCCTCACTTGAGTTAAAATCAATATCGTGAAAACGATCGAAGACCTGCTCGCGTCCAATCGACATTGGGCCGAAACCTTAAAGGCGGAAGACCCGCAATTTTTTGAGCGCCTATCTGAAGCTCAGAATCCGGAGTTTCTCTGGATAGGCTGCTCTGACAGCCGAATTTCGCCAACATCAAGCATCGGTCTCTTGCCGGGTGAGCTGTTCGTTCATCGAAACGTCGCTAATCTCGTCAATCACAGCGACATGAATTGTCTGGCCGTAATGCAGTTCGCGGTCGAGGTTCTCAAGGTCACACACATCATAGTCTGCGGGCATTACAGCTGCAGTGGCGTGAAAGCTGCTTTGGACGACGCACGGTTCGGTCTGGTCGATAACTGGCTTCGCAACATCCAAGACACGATGCATAAATATCAGCCAGAGCTCAACAAACTTCCCGACTACGGTGCAAAATTGGACAAATTGTGCGCGATAAACGTCATCGAACAGATCGTAGCCGTTGGCGAAACGACGATCGTTCAAGATGCTTGGGAAGGCGGGCAAGAGCTTTCGGTTCACGGTTGGATATACACGATCGCCGACGGAATTTATCGTGACCTTGCGGTTTCGGTCAATAGTCTAGCTGAACTCGACGCTTTAAGGATTCGCACGTTTGACGAACGGCACACGATCGGTGCAAGGGCATAAGTTTTAACAGTTCCCCCAGATATGATCTCGAAATTTTTTACAGTATTTTTTCTCGCGGCATTGGTCTTTAGTTCCGCTGCTTCCGGCCAATTGGGCGGAAAGCCGTCGCCATCGAAAGAGCCCGAAGGAGCAATGCCTGAAACGCCGGATTCGAAAAAAGCTTCTCTGCCCAAGATCGAAACGCAGGAAGACTTTGATTTGATAGCCCGAACATATCATCCGAACACGCCGTATTCGCTTCCTCACGCGATGTTCGTGATCGATCGCCGTGCCGGGAACAAGGTCTACTTCGTAAATTCCCAACGCTATAAATTTCACAAAGATTTCCTGCTCGCCAACTATCTTGTTCCACGCGGGTCAGATGTTTTCAGGCCGATCTATATCGATGCAGACCGTAGGTTCATAGTGGGAACGATCGCCTGGCAGCGAACGGTCGAAAAGTTTACATGGGAATTGTGGGAAGGCGATCTGGCTACCGCGGAACACATCAACGCTGCCAACAACGCGATCAATAAAGGCTTCTTTGCGCAGGTTCATTACAAACCGAATTCGCTGAGACAGGAAGATGTATCACGAGTTTTGGGCAGTGAACGTGTGCTCCAAAGTGACATCAACAAGAATCAGGAATATCTGGCCCTAAATCCGGGGAAGGCCGTTGGCCGCATTCATATTATCGACAAGCTCGATGACACGGTGGAGATCGGTGAGAACGAGATAATCGTTTTGAATGAACTTCCGATCACGCTTCCGCCGGTTCGCGGGATCATTCTCTCGAAACCATCCTCGCCGCTTTCACACATAAATATTCTTGCGAAGGGTTGGGGCATTCCAAATGTCTACATCAAAGATGCGGACAAACTTTTCGCCGATAAGAACACGTTCATTTGGGAGCTTGATGCTACGCTGACCGAATATAAATGGAAGGAAATAAGGGACCCAAATGAATTGATGGAGAAGTTTGCCTCGCCTGATCAACAGGTCGCACCATCGAATTTAATGAACAAAAAGCTCGCCGGATTGCGAGAGATGCGAGCAAAAGACAGCATCGTTTACGGAGCAAAAGCGGCGAACCTCGGTGAGATCATCAACGCACGCGTTCCCGGTATAATCGTGCCTGATGGCTATTCGGTGCCGTTTCACTTTTACGATGAGTTTATGAAACAGCACGGGTTTAACGAGGAGATCGAAAATCTTATGGAAGATCTTGAGTTCGTCCATAACCCACGACATCGCCGACAAAAGCTTGATGAGTTTCGAAAGAAGATCGAATCGGCAAAAATGGATCCGGCGCTCGAACGTCAGATCACGGCGAAGTGGCGAACGCAGCTTGGCTCGCGGCCGGTATTCGTTCGAAGCTCTTCGAATGCCGAAGACCTCCCGAATTTTTCCGGTGCCGGTTTGTATTCGAGCGTGTTCAACGTAAAGACTTCGGCGAATCTTATCAACGGCGTCAAAAAGGT
>JBBSKW010000171.1:0-5896 GCA_038256005.1 Pyrinomonadales bacterium | reverse complement strand
GCGAGGATCGGCGATCGTCCAACCGGTAAACGCCCGAGCGACCTCAACGATGTCCTTCTGCGAATAGCCGCTGTCAACGCCCATCGTGTGCAGTTCCATAAGCTCGCGAGCGTAGTTTTCGTTAATGCCGCGACGCTGTCGGTTCTGTGCTACCTGTTGGCCTTGTTTGATGCGTGCATCAAGCTCGGCATCGGTCAAACCCTGTCGCTGCTTGATGCGTTCGCGTTGGCGAGCGTTCAGATTGCCGCTTTGCATTGCTTCCTGAAGACGGTTGTTTCCCCCGCGGCCGACAGTGTTGTTTGCAGACTGCGGAGCGACCGATTCGAAGTTATCAAGATAGAAAAGCATTGCCGGATGCTGAGCTGTTCCAACGACAAGATCTTTGAAATTGCCAAGAGCATTCTTTCGCAAGACATCCCGTTCGTAGCTCGGGATGTACCAGCGAACTGCGGCCTTGCCGGCAAATACGTTGAAATGATTCTGCCAAAAATCGACCATCACTTCCTGCAACTGTCGCTCGGAATAAACCGCACGAAGCACTCGATTCCCGATTATTTGTGGTAGCAATTGATTTGCCGGTTGCAAGTCGTATTCCCGATAAAGTTCCTGAAGCTTTTGACGGCGTTCGCGCTGTTCGTCTGCGGTCATTTTTTGCTCTGCGGCTGGATCGGGCATTGCTCCCGGAGCCGTCGAGTTGTTGCTTCGATTATCTACCTGAGCCTGCCGCCCGCCTTCGAGCTGGCGAAGCAATGCACCCGGATTCGGATATTTCGCAAAGATCTGCGAGGTCGTCATTCCAAAGACCTCTAGGCTTTTGAGCTTGCCTTCAGCCGTCGCGTCGTTGATCAGCGTTGGATCCAATTGCTGGTCGATGTACGTCTGCAAACCGATCTTCTTCACTCGCGCGACGTCGCCGGGCCTCGCTCCAAACCCGAGGCGATTTAGAACGTGCACGATCTTTTGGTCTTCCGAAAGTGACTTTGCCGGAACTAATGCGTGAACAGGCAAAGCCGTAATAACGAATGAAAAAACCACGAACGAAACCCACAACTTATTGATCAATAAAGATTTATGACTCATAACAATATTTTCCCGATGTATCTGACTGCTGTAAGTTTAGATGCGGCTCAGCTCAGAATTGGCGAAGTTTGTTTTATTTGATCGGTCCGAGGCCATACAACAGTCAAACACCTGGAAGCATCTTATCGGGCGCAAGCTACGTACTGCATGGTGTAGTGGTGTAGAATTACCCTAACGTTCTGATGCGAAAAGTTATGCGAAGTTCAAAATTATCGATGATGATGACAGCAATGTTCTGCCTTCTGGCTGGGGTTGCTGCGTTTGGACAATCATCATCATTCAGCGATCCGAATGCCGAATACACGTTTGAAATTCCGGATAATCGTTGGAAGATAACCGTGAAGCCCTCGGCTACGAATCGAAGTGTTGAAATGGTTTTTGTGGATCGAAACGATGGACACCTTGAGGTCCGGCGAGTAAATTCGCCTCGGGCGGCTCAGATGGCTGACGTAATGCGTGAGGAAGAAGTAAAGCTCCAATTTATGCCGGGCTACGTTCCGGGGAAAGAAGAAAATGTTGCCGGGAAACTTCGCGGTTCGATCTTCAATTTTGAGTACGTAAAGGCCGGACGTCCGATGGCGGGAAGATTCTATTTCCTCCGTTCGGACGACTACGTTTACATTCTCCGATTCACCGGTTTTCGCGACAAGCTGCGATCAATTCGAAATCAGACCGACAGCATCGCCCGAACATTTGGATTGGCAAAAAGTTAAGGCACGATAAGATTTATTTTCGAGCGATAGGGAATTATGTAGCCGGTGCGGCCCGATCGCCCGGCTACATTTAATTCATTGATTGTTGTGCGGCGAAGCCTCATTTTCGCAAGCGTTTCATCGTCCAATTCCGTCACGATCCGGACGTCGAATCTTTCGGCTTTCTTCAATAAACTCCAAGCCGTCTGGCCGTTCACCTTATATTTGGCGCAAATGCGGGAAGCTAGTTCTCGTGAATCAGCCACAGAAAACCAATCAAGAAAATCAACTCGCCCCAGGCCCTCCGAACATTCGGCTAAAAGAATTATTGTGCCGCCATCGCTGCAAGCCCCGGCCGCTGTATCGAGCGCTTTGTGTGCCTGGATCATGTTTACGTCAAACGGCGAACCGCCACAGCTTACGATCACCAGATCGCGTTTTTCGCGATCCGCCATCGTATTGGCTAAAGCGAAGACCTCGCAGGCGTTTTCGTGCGAGGCGATCGGATCACCACAATAGACGCTCGTCGCTTCGCCCAAAGCATTTACGATCGAATTTACGGCGAATGAGACCCTGACTTTTGCGGCGGCCTCGACAAACGCTTCGTGCACGGGGTTTCCTTCAAGCTTGCCGGGACCTACGCCCGAACGCCGATCAAGGTTTTCGCAATCAAATGCGAGCCGATGCGTCGCGGCGATCGTTCCGGCAGACGCAAGTCCCGGACAGATCAACTTTCGCCCTCCGGTAAAGCCGGCGAAGTAATGAAAGCTTATCGAGCCAATTGTAACCACGTGATCGAATTCAACAAGAGCCCGATTTAACTCGACCGAAATGCCTCCGCTAGTCTCGCCGAGCCGAACTATCTGCACTAAGTTGCGAGGATCGTGATCGATCGTCTTAAGTCGCTGCGCAATGAATGGCGTGAGTATTTCTTCCCTTTCATCGTCGGTAACTTTCCGATGTATTCCGGTCGCAAATATTACAGCCATTTCATGCGGCATCGTGCCGTTCGCGATAAGGCGCCGAACTAGCAGATTAACGATCTGTCCGGCAGCGGCCTGTCGCGTGGCGTCAGGTACAACAAAGAGGACGGTTTGGCCGGGCTCAACCAGATCTTCGAGTGGGCTTGAATTTATTGGAGAATCGAATGCCTCTCCGATCTCGATATCAGAAAACGGCTGAGATTCGTCGCTTCCGCGCAAGATCTCGAAACGATCTTCCGAATATGCGAAAGGTACAGCGTTTTGTCCGTATTTCAATTGGATCTCAGACATTGCGGAAAGCTCTATTAGGCGGACGGCTGGACATTCCTGTTTCTCAGCGCAGGTTCGAAACATTTCGTACCAGTTTCGCAGACGTAAACGGCTTCGGCCTCGTTATTCATATTTTCCATCTGGATCGTCAAATGATCGATCCCGAAATCGGAATGAAGCCGGCTTCGCACGGCGGCGAGCAGCTCGGAATGAGAAACCGAATCACTATGTGTGATGTGTGCTGAAAGAGCGTCGATGCCGGACGAGATCGTCCATACATGGAGGTCGTGAACGCCCCCCACGCCTTCCGTGGCAAGGATGGCCTCCTCAACCAACCCGATCTCAATGTGACGTGGCGTCCCTTCCAATAAAACGTTCACCGATTCAAGAATGAGCCGCCAAGCACTTGCGATTATCACTACCGAAATGAAGATACTGCAAATCGGATCAGCCAAGCTCCAACCGAAAAAGATTATCAATAGCCCGGCCGAGATCGCCGCAACCGAGCCGAGCAGGTCGCCCATTACGTGCAGCCAGGCGCCGCGTAGATTTAGGTCATGTTTATGATCAGAATGCAGAAGCCACGCCGCGATGAGATTCACGATCAATCCGCCGACCGCAACTACCGTCATTTCTAAACCTCTGACCTCCGGCGGCGATTGCCAACGCTCGACTGCTTCAAAAATTATCCACAGCGAAAGCAGGACGAGGGCAATGCCGTTGACGAAGGCCGCCAAGATCTCAGTTCGGTAATATCCGTACGTTTTTCGGGATGTTGCCGGACGCGAAGCGAACCAAATTGCTACCAGAGTTAATGTTAACGCTGCAACGTCCGTGAACATGTGGCCGGCATCGGCCAGCAAAGCGAGTGAGTTTGCTAAGAAACCACCGACTGCTTCGACGAGCATGTAAACGAAGGTGATCGCAAGGGCGATCTTCAATCGAAGGATGCTCTTTTCCGAACGCCGTGTTTGGCTATGTGTGTGATCTGAACCCAACTTGATCTCATTTCGCGGGCTAATATCTGCGTATCACTCGCGATGTCCGTAGTGAAAGTACAAAGCCTGCTCGGTTTCCGCGGTCGTCGCTCATTTCGATCGCGGCATCCGCCGATGGCGATGATATTTGAAGTTTGAACGACCCATCGCTCCCGGCAAAGACTTCCCGGCCCAACGACCTGACCAAGAGTCCGGGCCTCGTCCGTCCGGAAATTATATAGATAGTTCCGCCGACACGTTCGACCTTCCAGTCAGAGGCATCGACGGCCGTATTCGCTTCGCGCCGAACTACACTGAACCGTCCCGGTTCGCTCCAATCGCTGGTCTGGCCCGAACGGGCCGTTGATTTTAGCCGCCAGTAGTAGGTTCCGGGGCCTAATCCGGCCAGACGGAACTCACGCGTCGTCAAATTCGAACGGTCCGCAAGAATCGCATCGGCCGCAAACGACGGCGAACGTGTTATTTGAATGTAGTACGACGCTATCGGGCCGCCGCCGGAATCTTGCCAGTTGAACGTAATACCAACGCCGCCGCCACTTGTATCAATGATCTGAGCACCGCCTGCAGGAGTCAGTAGCCGCGGAGCTTGGAGTAGTTGTTCCTTCGGGCCAAGCCGGCCATTGCTTACAGAAGCAAACTCATCTGAATTGATGGTTGAGGTCTCACCGCCGACCGACGTTTCTACAGACCCGCGGCTGATTCGAATCTCACCCCCACCCCGTGCATGGTCGGCATTGAAGCTGGCGTCGGTCTCGGAACGAAGGCGCGTTTCCGAATCCATCATCTCAACGATGTTCTCAGCATTTTCGGGCTGGTCATCTGTTCGAACATTGAGCTGACCATCGTCGAGTGCAACACGAACATTCTTGCCGCCAAATATCGAAGAGTTGTCGCGGATGACGACCGTACTATTCGGACCAATCGTATAGTCCGAACCGTCGATCATTTGAACGGTGGCTCGGCCGTCGGCCTGCGTTTGGATAGTGTCGCCGGCGGCGGCATAGGTCTCTTTCGTGATCACGATCGTCTCGCGGGTCGAAGCCCTAATGATCCTGACGTCACCTTCGAAAGAGATTATTCGAGCCGCATCTTTTGGCGCCGCGGAGGTGTCGGTCTGAATGAACCATGATATCAACCATGAGTTGTTCAATCCCCACCAAATACCGGCGAAAAGAAGCAGGATCAGTACGACGCCCCCGACCAGTTTATATATGGTGCTTCGGCGTATCTTCCACCAGTCGACATAAAATTTGCGGTATTGTTGCTCCATCTATTCGCGGTTAGGCAGATTCGGCCCCATTGGCATCTTCGGGATCTATCAGTTTTTTGTGTTTCGGCGGGAAGATCAAAGAGACAATTATAGAGACGACTATCGACAGAACCACAACGGCGAGCGAGATGTTTATCACCTCTTCCTTGAACTCGCCATTCGCGAATCTTTCGGCAAATGCACCGATCATCGAACTGCTGCCACGGCCGGTGATCAGTAGTAACGCTTCAGCAAACAGCGGCAAGAGCATCTTTACGCCGATGAATGAGAGAATGAAGGCAAGCCCGACCTTCAAATAATGAAACCGGTCCGCAACATCGGCCAAAAGGAAGAAAAACGTCCGCAACCCAAGTATCGCGAAAATATTCGATGTGTAAACAATGAATCTGTCGGTTGTAATTCCAAAGATTGCCGGGATCGAATCGACGGCGAAGATAAGATCAGTAAATTCGACGACGATCAAGACAAGAAGCAGAAGCGTCCCGGTTCGAACGCCGTCTTTAACTATGAAGAATTTGTCTTCGTGGTATTCCTTTGTGATCCTGATGTAACGGGTCGCGAATCGAACGATCGCACTTTCGGTCGGATCGAATCCTTCATCTT
>JBBSKW010000170.1:0-5922 GCA_038256005.1 Pyrinomonadales bacterium | reverse complement strand
TTCAAAAATTTGCCTGCAGTGCCTTTTCCTTCGATCAGATCATTTGAAATCAGCTTAAAATCATCCGCAATCGCATTGATCTTTGCGGCGGAGGTTCTGAGGTCCGTTAGAGCAGCCCGAGTTTCGTTATAGAGAGCATCGTCTGTGACGAATTTGCCAGCCGTACCTTTTCCGGCTCTAAGGTCATTCGAAATAGCCTCGAGCTGCGCGACCGTTTTGTTCAGATTGTTGTAAAGGGCCGGATCGTTTATAAGCTGACCAGCGGTACCTTGCCCGCTATTTACCTTTTCAAGAGTAGTCTGAAGCCGTACCATCGTTAGCTTTGTTTCGGCTACGGTCGCATCCAAATTCTGGTAGAGCGATTCATCATTCAAGATGCGGCCAAGCGTCCCCTCTCCTTGATTAGCCCGATTCAGGATCTCGTTAGCAGGTACCGCGATCTTGTTGATCTGCTGCAACAGATCGTTTCCGGTCTTTGTAAGTTGGTTGATCGAGATCGCCTCGCTCGATTCTAAAACACTGTTTTCGCTTACCGGCGATCCTTTAGCGGTACCGGGAGAAATATTAATTACTTTGTCGTTGGCAAGTACCGAAACAGCGATAAGTTGGGCGGTTGAATCGGTCCGAATTCGTTCGGTTATTGGCTTGTCATTTAACGTGCTATCCACCGAAAGTGTCGCCTCGATCTTCGCTTCTTCAGGAGAATCCGGAGGGAGGAGATTTACTGCCTCAACCTTTCCAATACGAACACCCGCGAGTTGGACTTCGGAACCCTCACGAAGGCCATCAGCCGCTGCGAATCGGGCCTTCAAGCGAAGCTTCTTTTCAAATGGATTAAAATCTCCGGTCGAGTTAAGGATCAAGAATGCTAATACAGCCAGGCCGAAAAGAACAAATATCCCAACACGCAATTGACTAAACCCGAGAGATTTTTTCGTTTCGACCATGACCTTTTACTTTCCGTGGATAAATCGTTTGATGTATGGATCGTCGCATTTCTGAAGCTTCTCGTCAGAACCTTCGAAAATTATTTTGCCATCGCGGAGCATCAGTATTTTCGTGTTAATAAGACAAAGACTCTCGCCTTCTTTCTCATAGATCACCCGACCGGTTTCGTCCACCGTAGCATATTCTGATGTCAAATACCGAACGTTGTTCATTTCGTGAGTGACGAATATCGACGACACATCTTGCAGATCTCTAAGCTTTATTGCAAGTTCGCATATGGTCCGGGCAGTCGGTGGATCGAGTCCGGCGGTCGGCTCATCAAACAATACGATCTCGGGATCGCCTATCAGCGCACGTGCGATTCCGACGCGGCGCCGCATGCCGCCCGAGAGTTCATCGGGCATCTTGTCGATGGCGTCCTCAAGGTCGACGAACCTTAGCATTCGTCGGACCTCGCGCTGGATCTCTTCTTCGCCGACCTTTTGTTCGCGCAACCTGTACGCCACATTTTCGTACACCGAGAGCGAATCGAAAAGTGCACCTTCCTGAAAGACCATTCCAACCTTTTGGCGGACGTCCATCATTTCTTCTTCGCTAAAGTCAGCGATGTTCTCCCCGTCGATAAGGATCTCGCCTGAATCGGGTTTTAGCAGGCCGAGAATTAGTCGGATGATCGTCGACTTGCCGCCACCACTTCGACCAAGGATCATTTTGGTCTCGCCGCGGCCGATTTTAAAACTTATTCCGTCAAGGATGACCTTATCGTCAAAACTGAGAAAAACATCGCGAAACTCGATCGCCGGTCGAACTCTCTGAACGTCGTCGTACGAATCCTCAAGATCGCCGGGCCGTTCCGGTAATTCTGCATTTTCTAATTCGTCAAAGGTTTCAGTCTCTTCCATATCAGTCAGATCCTTCCCATATCCAAGAGAACTTGTAGGGCCTTTGAAAGGAAGAAATCAAAAATAATTACCCAGATCGATGCTATCACGACTGCATCGGTGGTCGATTTTCCGACTCCAACTGTTCCGCCCGTCGTGTTTAATCCCTTATAACAGGCAACAGAACCGATTATTAGACCAAAGAATAGCGGCTTGATCATTCCGCCTAATAGATCGGTCGTGGCGATCCCATTCCGAACAGACTGGATAAAAACGTTGACATCTTGATTGAACAATAGATTCGCGACGATGCCGCCTCCGATAAGGCCAAATATATCGGCTGCAACTGTAAGCAGCGGTAGCATGAAAACCAATGCCAGCAATCGCGGGGCGACGAGCTTTCGCGTTGGGTCAGTGCCCAAGGCACGCATTGCATCGATCTGCTGGGAAACTACCATTGATCCAAGTTCCGCCGAGATGGCCGAGCCGATCCGTCCCGAGACCATTAATGCCGAAAGTACAGGCCCAAGCTCGCGGATTAAGGACGTTGCAACCGAACGACCCGCCTCGTTTTGGATGCTGTAATACTCAAGCGTTGGAAATGTTTGAAGGACGAGCACTCCACCTGTAAAGAATCCAGTCAGCAAAACAATCGGTAGCGAGCCGACGCCTATGAGATCCATTTGCCGCACGGTTTCGCCGATATAGCGGGGTTTGCTGAATAAACCCGCAAAGGCTTTCCAGATTAGAATGCTGATCTCTTGTAATGCGAATAAAAACCTTGCTGTTGGACCCATTCGTATGTGAGCGGCGGTAACTCTAAACGGTAAATTTGTTAAAGGTTACAATGAAGGCTCTGTTTCAACAAACAATGACGGCCTGCGAATTCTCACAGGCCGCCATTGCTATTTCGTCGCAAATCGAAATTAATTAGTTTTTAAGGATCCGTTGCGTTTAGTTTTTCACCGGCCGATTCAAGGGTCTTTCACCGCCCGGTCGCTGCATTCTCATGCCCGGACCGTCTCCTTGCCGACGACGTTGGAAATTCTCGCGAACTCTTTGTTCGACCGCATTGCGAATTTCACGGAAACGGACGAGCTGTTCAGGTGTAAGAATTCTTCTCACGGCGATCTCGTTCTCAAAATTGATCTTTGCGATCTCAGCCTGTGCCGACTGCACATTGGTCAAACGCTGTGAGACGAGAGCTTCATCGATCGTGTCTGCGTATATAGCATCGTCAAGCTCTCGGGTCGCATTGCGAAGTGCTTTTTGGGCGGCCATGCGGCGTTCGCGAATGCCAACATTTAGTTGTCGGATCTGGCGAATTTGATGAGGTTGTAGGCCAAGTTCGCGGAGCAAATTCATCTTGGTCGGCGGTCGCTGCTGCTCATTCGGCGGCGGGCCTTCAGGTTCCTGAGCCAATGCGGTGAACGCGCTAAAGGTGATCACCACAAAAAATAAGGTAAGCTTGGTAAATGGGCGTTTCATATACTTAATCGTCGAGCGAACCTATATCAGAGACAAGATCGGCAAGTCGTAAAGACTCATCAGACAGATCATCAAAATCATTCAGCCTCGGTACCTGAACGGTGTCCGCCGATCGTTGCGCAACAGTCGATTTCGAGCCGATAGCCTTAACACTACGTCGTGGTTTCTTCGGAGCATTGTCTTTAACAACCGCTAACGTCGGCTCACTAATCGGCTTTTGGTATTCGTCCTGACTCCTGACGGGAATCGTCGGTACAGGTGCCGGAGACTCGACCAATCCGCTTTCCGGAACCGCAGGTATAGCCGCTAACTCTAGACGGCTGAACGAGCCAGCATAAAACGCAAATCCGAGAACCGCGATCACCAAGCCAAATGCTCCCGCTGTCGCCAAACGCGGACCGGTAGCGAATAAACCTTTCAGAGATTCAACCCACGTGTACGATGGCTGCTGAGAAATATACGGAATCGAGAACACGGGTGTTTCGAGCGGATCGAAATCCATTTTTTTCCATTCGAAAACGGAATAGCGGCTATCTGCCGCTGCAGCGAACTCGTCGGTACAAGGTATGCAAACGAGAAGGTGATCTTCGAATGCATCTCGCTCGGCCGGGGGCAACTCACCATAAAGGTACGCAACTATCGCATCATCGTCACTACAAATTAAACTTGTTTTATTAAACTTCTGCATCTTACGCCACCTCCATCGGGAGCCGATCTAGCTTCATTTTAAGCTGTTTCAGAGCGGTATATAACCTGCTTTTCACCGTGCTCAGAGGAACATCGAGCGTGTCGGATATCTCCTGAAATGTCATATCCTCAAATTCCTTCATCACGATCACTTGTCGAAGATCCACAGGTAAAGAAC
This sequence comes from Pyrinomonadales bacterium, assembly GCA_038256005.1. Taxonomy (GTDB): domain Bacteria; phylum Acidobacteriota; class Blastocatellia; order Pyrinomonadales; family Pyrinomonadaceae; genus OLB17. The sequence goes on along the minus strand of JBBSKW010000170.1, from coordinate 1,740 downwards.
CGACCGCGTGACGAACCAAGCCTAACCTTTCTCCTTGTTCCGTTACATTCGATGGCGACAAGTGAGCCGGAGCCATGAAAACACGCTCAGCCTCATTCGTTTCATCGTCCAGGAAATCTTCGGAACGGGTCCGATTTCGCCGTTTCGTTGTCAAACACTGATTCACAGCGATGCGGTGCAGCCACGACGAAACTTTGGCCTCGCCGCGAAAGCTCTTCAAATTCTTGAACGCCGCTATGAAAGTTTCTTGTGCAGCGTCGCGGGCTTCATCCTCACGCGTTAGCATACCGAAACAGAGCGCGAATATTTTCCGTTCCCAACGCCTGACGATCTCGCCGAACGCCTCTTGGTCATTCGAAACGGCCATTGCCACCAGTTCTTCATCCGTCAGCGTTTTATACATTTACAAGAAAGCCGCCTTCATCATCATTAGACGACGAAAGCGGCTGGAAAGTCTAAATATGTATGCTAGCAACTACCCAATAACCAAAATACGACGAGAAATATCAGTATTGTCGAAATGATTCCGCCGCCGAGTTTCCATGCGGCCAGACCCGCTAGTCCGCCTCTAAGTAGATTATTCATAAATTCTCTCCTTTGAACTAAATTAGTACAGCTTTCGTTCTAAAGTTATCGACTGCAAGAGACGTACCAAGTTCAAATCAGCCTGCGGCGGTTTCGTATTCGTGTTTTATGCCGACGATTCCTACCTCAATTGCGGATTTCGCATCGACCTGCGACAGGAGCGAAATTATCCCCCTTTCAGGGAAATAGAGATGTTCTATCTCGCCGCCGGGTTTGTAAATGTTTTCGTTAAAGATCAGCTCGAAGTTTTCGAGTTTCGGCGCGAGCGCGGCGTATTCATTTGGGGGCAAAGCGGCAAGCGGAGAGTTCGTTGGGGAGCAAAATCTATGAAAATGTTCTTGAAATGCCTCTACCGAGAAGCCGATTGTATTCGGCATTAACTATGCCGTAACATTCGCAGGCTGCGTCTTCGAGTCCTTGCCTGTCCAGCACTTCCATTGTACCGCGCGTGTTCTTGATCAGTTTCTTCTTGGCAAGCTTTTGGGCTGCAAGAGTTATTCCTTCACGCCGCACCCCAAGCATATTGGATATAAGGTCGTGCGTCATGACCAAATGGTCATTGTCCAGCCTGTCGTGGCTTAGTAATAACCAGCGGCAGAGTTGCTGTTCAACATTATGGAGCCGATTGCAGACGGCGGTCTGAGAAATTTGGGTCATTAGGGCTTGGGTGTACCGCAAAAGAAGATCCTGAAACCGCGTACCGCGTTTAAATTCCTCGCGTAGGTCGTCCGCCTTCATCCTGCACATCAGCCCCGCACTTTGTACGATCGCGCGGCTGGACGTTGAGTCACCGCCGAGGAACAAAGTCACACCCAGCATACCGTCGTTGCCAACGACTCCGATCTCCGCCGTTCCGCCGTTCTCCATTATGTAAAGCAGCGAGACGATGGCAGTCGTCGGAAAGTACGCGTATTCCATTTTATCGCCCGCCTCATAGATCACGTCGCCCAATTGGAACTCCATCGGTTGGACTAGCTTAAGGACGCTCTTGAATTCAGCACCGTCCAGAGAAGCTAGAAGATAATTTTTGCGCACGGGCTTTGTTGTTACAGCAACGGCCATTAAATATTCCTATAAGTGAACAGTAAACGGTGAGTAAGTTTAAGAACTAACTATAACACACTTGCAAGGAGTGTCTGTGTGATATCGCACACT
>JBBSKW010000169.1:0-5952 GCA_038256005.1 Pyrinomonadales bacterium | reverse complement strand
TTTCTATCCAAGTTGCTGGAGAAAGGTTGCGCATTCCTGCAAGCGCGGCGTTCAACATCGAACACGAGCGCAGCGGCGGACAGCAAGAACTAGAGTTCCAGGTCATCTGGACGTCGGAAAAGGCCTAACAATTCATTCAATCCGAACCCGCTTCGCGGCTCAGCTTAACTCAGGCGTTGGGTGAATGGGCAAGAAAGGCCCGGACAAAGGCATCGACGGGATCGAGGTTTTTGTTGATGACAATTCGGGCAAAGCAAAACGCGTCATTGTCCAGGTCAAAAGCGGCCACGTCAAATCCGGCGAAATCTGCGGATCCATTTCGTTCTCAATCATAAGGTAGCGGACGCCTTCGGCGAAGAGAGATCTGGAGTAATTTGTGAATGTCTTGATTACAGGCGCTACCGGAAATGTCGGCCTTGCAGTTATTGAAAAACTCAAGAAGTTTCGTTCTTCGATAGCCGTAATTGCAGGTGTCAGAAACATTGAGAAAGCCCGAGCCAGTTTTGGCTCCCTTGAGGATGTTGAGCTTCGCCTATTCGACTTCGAGAATGAAAAAACTTTCGACGAAGCCCTGAAAGACATAGATATTGTTTTTCTGCTGCGGCCGCCACATTTGTCAGATGTCGATCGATACTTTGCGCCCTTGATCAGCTTGCTCGCCCGGAAAGGAAAGATGGAAGTAATGTTCCTCTCGGTTCAAGGAGCAGAACAGTCAAAGATCATCCCACACAGAAAAATCGAGCTTTTAATTCAGGATTGTGGTCTTGACTACATTTTCTTGCGGCCAAGCTATTTCATGCAGAATCTGACGACCACCCTAAAAAGGGAGATCGAAAATCAGAGAACAATTTCTCTTCCTTCGGGGCGGGCGAAATTCAACTGGGTGGACGTTAACGATATTGGGGAAATCGCGGCAGAACTAATGAGTCGTTTTGAATCAGAGCGAAACAAAGCATTTGTAATTTCAGGAAAGGAGAACTTGGATTTTTATAGCGTCGTTGAAAAGATCAATCGAATTTGTTCAACGAACATCACATACAGAAGTGTCGGACCGTTTGCGTATTATCGGCTAAAGAAAAAAGCGGGAATGAAGTCCGGCATGATCCTCGTCACTTTCCTTCTCCACTTTCTTCCAAGGCTCCAAAAGGAGCCAGAAATCGTTCCTTCAATTAGAGCAAGATTGGGACGAGACCCTAAATCAATTGAAGAATTTATCGTGAACAATAAGAAACATTTCGCCTAAAACGCTGTTCGAAGGCGACAAATCGGTCAAGCAGGCTTCACCGCACATCGACGGGCGAAGCCCGGAAGAATAAAGGGGCCTGGTTTTTGTTGACGACAATTCGGGGAAGCAAAACGCGTCATCGTCCAGGTCAAAAGCGGCCACGTCAAATCCGGCGACATCCTTGACCTCGGCTATATTCTGGCGCGGAGCGTGCGAGCCTTTCTTTTCTTTACAAGTTGCCAATAGGCGGGCGGCACTGGCTTCTTTCCGTCGACCCCGGCTTCATTCCCAGGGCTTCGACATTAAATAATGTAACGATGCTCGGAAAAAGAAAACGAACCTCAGATGGGCACAGATAAGTGCAGATCAGATTCAGAAGCTCTTCATTTGCACCTTTGCGATATCTCTTACCAAATAATGAATCAAAACCCAACAGAAATTACCAGAATCATCATAAACTCCTATGTTTGTTGGGCATTGTTCCGTCCGCGCTCATGCGGAACGGAACTAAAATGGGCAAAATAGCGAAAAAGCAACAGCTAATCCGAATATCAGCGTTTTGTGCTCGATTGCATAAACGCGGCGATGTCGCGTTTCAGCTTTATGAGCGAATTCTTTTCGATGTACATCATATGCCCGGCTTCGTAGTATTCGGTCGTTATGTTCCGGCGAAGCGTCGGGTCGAGGTTCATCGAAGACATCGTGTAGTCGGCGGCGAAATAAGGCGTCGCCATGTCGTAATAACCGCTTGCGAGAAACACCTTCATATACGGATTTTTTCGCATCGCGGACGAAAGCTGACCCGTCGTATCCGCATACGCATTGTTGGTGTTCCAGTTCCAGGGTGTCGAAATGCCGCCACCGAGAATGTAATATTCGAGGTCGGTCTTGAAGCCGAGGTCGCCGCGAACGTAATCGTTGAACGTAGCGGTAAAAGGTGTGCGAATGGCGGTCATGCTTGGGTCGAACTCAGGATTCATGCCGCCGGAATCACGGTCATAGCCGAGGAAGCGGCTGTCCAACCTACCCGTTGTCCGTTTCCGGCCTCGAAGCAATTCCTTATTGAATTCACCGAGCTCGACGCGAAAATTCTGGTCATCAATGAACGTCTTGGAAAGTCCCGTCAACATGCTGAATTTATCTAACAGATCGTTCTTTTCCTGCGAGGTCAGCTTATCGATCCGCAAAAGAGCCGGTCCGTATTCGCGAGCCGCGAAGTCTTCAGCTTCTCGCAAAACTTGTGTCAAAGGCTTTGCCTGCATCGCCGGCGAAAGAGCCTTGTGATACCAGGCGGTCGCGGCGTATGACGGGAAATACATCACGAGGGGAGCGTCATTGTTATCGGCAAAACGGATAGTCTGGAAGTTGGTTACCATCGAGACCATCGCGATGCCGTTCAGGCCAATGCCGCGTTCGAAAAGATGATTCGCAAGTCCCGCAACACGTGTCGTGCCATAGCTTTCACCCGCGAGATACAGCGGGGAAGCCCAACGCTCACCGCGGCCGAGATACATCCGGATAAACTCGCCATTCGCATCGATATCGCCATTGACTGAAAAGAACTTTGCGGCTAACTCAGGCTTGGTCGCACGTGAATATCCGGTCCCGACCGGATCAACGAACACGAGATCGGTCAGGTCGAGCCAGCTATGGTCATTCTCAACCAATTCATACGGGGCAGGCGGCATCAATCCGTCGTCGAGCATCTTCACCCGCTTCGGGCCGAGAGCTCCGAGGTGCAGCCAGACCGATGCAGAACCGGGGCCACCATTGAACGAAAACATCAGCGGCCGCGTGCGCTTGTCGGCACCGTCGAGCGTGTAGGCCATGTAAAAGATGCGGCCTTCGGTCTCGCCTGAAACGGCATTGCGGATCGGCATAAAGCCGGTCGACACGGTGTAATTCAATTGGCGTCCGCCAACACGCGAGGTGTGCTTTGTAATAACTGGAAGATCTTCGATACGCGGTGCTGTCGGCGTAGGCGATGGGCTTACGGCCGGCGCCTGTGCTAGTGAAGATAAGCCAAAGAAAGACACGGAAATAACCAAAGCGATTAACAACTTATTTACGGACATAATTTTTTGATCGAAAAGTGAGGATTGATAAAGGAGAGGTTACCACAACGTGGCAATTCGGTTAAATTCCCGACTAGAAAAGGCCGCGACATCACTGCCCGGCCTCAAATTAAAATTGCTTTAGGGGTTACTTAATTAGTTCGTCTTCGCCCGTCCGTCGAAGCGATCTCGCCCGACAACGTCCGATAATTTCGGAAGCCGCTTGGTCGTCAGCTTTGACTCGATACTGCGAACAAAATCCTCTGGAAATGGAACTGACGGCCGCTTGATCGGCTTTTCCGTTACCGCGATAGTTATGTTTCTTTCACGTTGTACCATAATTCCTCCTGTCGGCTATCGATTCACTCGGACAGCCACAATTTTAGAGTGCAAACGACGTACCATAACTAGAAATAAATGGCCCCGGCGATGTACCGAAGCCATTTGATGGAAACCCGGAACGCTAAACCTAACGGACTACATTGCTTACAACGACGCCATTGATCAGGGTGCCGGTGCAATGCGTGGTAAATTCGAAAGGATCACCATCGTACATTGCCAGATCTGCGTCTTTTCCGACGGCGATAGACCCTACGCGGTTATCAATTCCAAGTATCTTCGCGGCGTCAATGGTTATCGTTGCCAAAGCATCTCTTTGCGAGAGCCCATTCGCGGCGGCCATTGCCGCTTCAAAAAGAATCACCCGCGTTTTTGGAACGTAGCCCTCGTAACCGCTCTGAAGTGCGACCGGAATTCCGGCGGCACGCAGCTTCGACGCGTTCTCCATCGAAAGATTCTCGCGGTCGCCGCCCGGACGTGCCATCGTCGGGTGAACGATCACAGGGAAACCGGAAGCCTTGATCTCACTCAAAAGCATGTGGCCATCGGCGGCTCCGTCGAGCACGATCCTGATGTTAAATTCCTTCGCGATGCGAAGCGCCGTCATAATATCGACGGCAGCTTCCGCGGTAATAAGGAGCGGAATTTCCCGTTTGATTACGCGGATCATGATCGCGGTCTTCAGGTCAGTTTGTGGCTCGGTCTTTTTCGCCGCTTCCTGGGCCTTGATCAATTCTGCTCGGAGCATCGCCGCCTGTTTCGCACGTGAGCCTGGAGATTTGCCGGCACCTGCGTTCGCGGCACTGCCTAGCGTGACCGCTACCATCGCTACGGGGACGATAGTCGCTTGATCGACATTCTTACCGGTGGTTTTCGCGATCATCGTCTGCCCGGAAATGAGTGCTGAGGGCTGATGTCCGGTGTGAATTGTGGTCACGCCAAATTCGCGAACCCATTCGATCAGCTTTTCTTCGGCGTTATATGCATCGGTCGCGCGAAGCTCGGGCTGGACGCTCGCCCCGCCATCGAGAGCCATTTGATCATGCGGCTGATTTAGATAGCCGTTAAGGCCGATCACCGTATGTGCATCGATCAAACCTGGTGTCACAACTTTCGCGTTGACGACTCGATAGTTCGCCGGAATGTTTACCTGGCTTGCCGGCCCGACAGCTTCGATCTTGCCATTATTTACAAGAACGACGCCGTTAGTTATCGGCTCGCCGTTCATTGTCCAAACAGTTTCGCCTTTGACGGCGACCTGGGCTGATACAACTAATAGTGAACAGTGAATAGTGAACAGTGCCAACGCTAATTTCACCGAGCGTGTTCTGAACCTTCTGATGTTTTTCATTATTCGTTTTTCGGTATTCACTATTGGTTACCTCCAATGTCGCCGTCGAAACAATTTAGGTCGGAGTGTGCTCCGTCGTCGCTTGCCGCGCCTTTTCCGCCGACGGCGAAAATGTAATCTTTCGCGTCGCTTCTATCGAACACTTTCGCTCCGTCAACCCACGTTTGCAGCACGTGCGTGTAAACGCTGAGCGGATCGCCGGAAAGCACGACCATGTCGGCGTCTTTCCCAACCTCGAGCGAACCAACGCGGTCCTGCATATCGAGCATGATAGCGTTCGCCATCGTCAGCGCGTAGAGAGCTTTGTCGCGAGACATTCCCGCGCGGACGGCAATACCGCCGGAGCGAAGGAACCAACGCGAATCGGTGATGCCGTCGTCGGTGTGAAAGCCGACGAGTGCTCCGGCCTTTTCAAGTGCGACGCCGTTCTCAAACTTGATGTCTGTCGTCTCGAGTTTTCCGCCCGGTGAATCGATGAAAATGATCGATGCGGGAGCCTTTGCGGCTGCGATCTCGGTCGCAACTTTCCAGGCCTCGGAAACGTGTTGAAGAACGATGCGGAAGCCGAATTCCTTTTGAAGCCGAAGGGCGGTCAAAATGTCATCGTGGCGATGAGTGTGGAAATGGACCATCCGTTTTCCATCTAGAGCTTCGACGAGCGCTTCCATCGCGAGGTCGCGGGCGGGCAATTTGCTCGCGTCATTACCGGCCTTCTTTATCTTATCGCGATATTCCTGGGCCTTTATGAATTGAGCTCGAACGAGAGCCGCGGACTTTGCACGCGTTCCGGGAAACGCTCCGCCGCCCGCACGGATGGGGTTCGTCCCGTTGGCGAACTTAATGCCGCCCATGTATTTTCCGGCTTTGTCGAATATTAAGAGGTCGTCGATCTTTGCCGCATTGTCACGCAGTTTCAAATAAAGCGTTTGACCGCTGTCGAGATGGCCCGAACCTGGCATAACGTTTACGGTCGTGATGCCGCC
>JBBSKW010000168.1:0-6183 GCA_038256005.1 Pyrinomonadales bacterium | reverse complement strand
GAAACATCGAGATGCATGCCGCGGTAAGTAAAACGAGGTGCGTCCGCTATTGTCACGACGGGTATATTAACAGGGCCTATATTATTGCCGGGCAACAGTTGAACCAAAGATTGAAGCGCATAAAATTGCCCTCTCTCTTCACCCAAAATATTGATTCGGTCTCGACCTACCATAAGTGAATAGTCATAAACGCCTGGTTTTCCGTGTGATGGAGAATGGAGGGAAAATACGATCACATTTGATCTGAGGGGAACCTTACTAATCGCCAAAGAAAAGCCGTAAGTTCGTGTTAAAGCTTCATTGAGAACCGCCGCGTTCTTTAAAAACACTGGGGAGGACACGTAGATCTGGGTGGACTTTGTCAGTTGAAACGAGCCTTTCCCCTGTTCGAGTAAATGCGGTTTCGGAATGATATTGATCTCATTCGACTGAGCAAACTGAATCGTCGTTAGAAAAAGAAAAAGCAGAATTGCGGCAAAGAAATTTCTCATATTTGTATAAGGCAGAAACCCGAGCGGTAGCGAGGGTGACAGATAGCGACATTCTTCCACAGGAAGCTCCCGTTCGCCACGCTCCTTAACAGTCGCGTTTCTGTCTATAAACGGCACACTCCCTACCGGTCGTGTTTCTGCCTTTAGAGAAGCTCTACGAAATTCTTAAGTTCGATCGGCAATTCAGAATCGAAGCTGAGATGTTCGCCGGTTTTGGGATGGTCGAATGAGAGCTTTTCCGCGTGGAGGAAAAAGCGGTCGAGGATGCGGATGGCGTTTTTGGTATCAGTGTCGTTGACGGTGTTGTCACGGCCTTCGTTATAGGTGCCGTCGCCGACGACCGGGTGATTTATCGACGCGAGATGGACTCGGATCTGATGCGTACGACCGGTTTTGATCTCGACCTCGACTAACGCGAATTTGCCAAAACGCTGGCGAACTTTCCACATCGTTAGTGCGTTGCGGCCGTTTGCGGCCACGGTCATTTTGGTTCGGTGCCAGCGGTCGCGAGCCATAGGGCGATCGATAATGCCGGTGTTTTCAAGCGGGCTGCCGTGGACTAAGGCGACGTATTGTTTGGTCACGACGCGGTCGCGAAACTGGTTCGACAAAAGCTCGTGAGTCTCTTCATCCTTGGCAACAACGATCAGGCCGGAAGTGTCTTTATCTAGCCGGTGAACGATCCCGACGCGTTCCGCGTTTGGAGTACCAACTTTAGTTGGCTCTTCCGACGGAGTTTCGTCAGCTGAAGCTGAAACTCCTAACGCGAAATGCCAGGCGATCGCGTTTGCCAGCGTGCCGTTCGCATTTCCCGCTCCGGGATGGACGACCATTCCGGCGGGTTTGTTTATTACGGCGAGATACTCGTCCTCGAAAACTATATCGAGCGGGATGTCTTCGGGTTCGAAGACAGCGGTTGGCGCTTCGACCAGATCAACGTCGATCTCGTCGCCGTGATGAACCTTGTACGAAGCCTTTGCCGTCTTTTCATTAACGAGCACATCACCGTCCGTGATCAATCGCTGTAAGCGCGACCGCGACCAGCCCTCGATCTGTTCGGATAGAAATGCGTCGAGACGTTTTCCGGCGTCGGGTTCGGCGATGGTGAAATTCGTTATCGGTGCCGATTCCGTTATTTCAGAGACTTCAACTGTGTTCAATTATTTCCTTTTCTGCGGTCGACCGAAGCCGCATGACCATAAATACGATCGACACGACTGCAACAAATAGAGCGACCAGTTGCGATGTCGAGAGGCCGGTCATTGTTGTCAGTCCGAACATATCGCCGCGTGGGTCGTCGCGGATAAATTCGATCGAAAATCGGAAGATCGAATAGATAATGCCGTAGGCGATCAGCACTTGTCCGTCGAACTTTTTATTTCGATGTAACCAGACGAGAAGGCCGAAAACTGCCAACATTGTTAGCGATTCGATCAGTTGGGTCGGGTGCAAAAACAGTTCGGAGGCATCGGGCCCGTAGATCGGAACGCCGGTGTATTCATGGCCTTTTTCGGTGAAATGAACGCCCCAAAACCAATCGGTCGGTTTGCCCCAACAGCAACCGGCAGCAAAACAGCCTTGTCGTCCAAATGCCTGTCCGAGTGCAAGCCCCGCGGCTAGCGCGTCAGCGGTCTTCCAGAAGGGAAGTTTGTAATAATGAACCAGTACGGCCGCCGTTATAAAACCGCCGATTATGCCGCCGAAAACAACGCCGCCGCTTCGTAGGAAATCGATCGACAAAAGCTGCGCCGTCGGATCGACGAACAGCATCAACACTTTCGAACCAAGCAATCCGCCGACAAGCGTCCATAGCCCAAGGTCGTAAATGCGTTCCCGCGGCAACCCATCACGCGCCGCAAGCCGCGACGCGACATACAGCGCGACTAGCATCCCGACCGCCAGCCAAAGGCCATAGGCTGTTACAGGAAAATCGCCGATTCGAAAAAGTTCAGGATACATCTCTCAATTTTGGACTCCGATTTTCGGATCTTGGATTTCGCTTTCAGTCGCCGACTCTTTCCTCTTGCTCAGGAACATGTCGAGGATCAATAATCCGGCGCCGATGACGATCGCCATGTCGGCAACGTTGAAGGTTGGGTAGTGCCATGAGCCGAACTGGACGTCGATGAAATCTACGACAAACCCAAGTCGCATTCGGTCGGTCACATTTCCGATAATTCCCGCGAGAAGCAATGCTAGAGCGCCAAGAATACGGTCATCAGAACGCGGTGTTTTCCAGAAAAAATAAAGTACTAAAACCCCGGCGATCATCGCCACCGCCGACAAACCCCAACGGCCGGTGTTGCCGTGGTCATCAAGCATCGAAAACGCGACGCCCGTATTCTGCGCATACGCAAAATTTAATAAACCCGAAATGACCGGAATATCATCCCCGAATCGAAGACGGCGGACGGCCCAGGCCTTTGTCACCTGGTCTACCATAAAAACCCCGCCGGTTATGGCGAGGTATCCTAACTTCCAAAAAACGTCCTTTTTGTTCACTGTTTCGCTTTCGGCTCGGCGTAAAACACCTTGCTTACTATCTTCCATTCGCCGTCGATCTTCAGCAGCGTCATATAGTCGACGAATCGCACGGTCGGATAATCCAAAACTATTCTAGCGCTTGCGGCCGTCCCTGCCACGTCGATGCTTTCAATAGCACGTTTGCGGCCCGCTTCGTCGGCCGCGGGTTTGCCTGATGCTCCGGCGATGTATTCAGCGAATGAACGGCTCGAAAACTTGCCCACACGGATCCAGAGCATATCGCCTTCGGTATGAAACGCCTTCTTAAAGAACTCTCCATTTCCGGTCGCATGACCTTGGATGTAATTATCGAGCGGAACTCTTACTGCTTTTTTCTCATCGGCTTGTCCAAAGGCCGATGCAACGAAAACTCCGACCGCGATCAGAACAGTAAAATTGCGTATGTATCTCATGAAAATTTCTCCTTTTCTAAATCAAAATCAGACCGATCCCTAAGATACGCCGCGCGGTTGGTGGTTGTTTCAACTGCTACTGGGTCGCTGGAAAGATAGCCTTAGGCGCCTTAAACTGCGAATCCCAATCGAGCCAGCAAACGTCGGTACAGCCGATCGCATAGGTCACAACACGCCATTTGCTACCGGTTTTTCGTAGCAACCCAAAGAAATTGCCGTCATAGGCGTCTTCGTATTCGGCGAACTTCGTCCCGGTGAGATTCGGGTTGCCGCCACCGGGCTTTTGTGGAGAACCGCCGATGTATGCCCAATTTCCATTGGAATTTAGCGTATCGACGACGAACACGATCTTTTGCTTAAAATCTTTCTCAACAGGCACACGCAGTGCCGCAAGTATCGCCTTACGGTCTGGCGAATCAGATTTCGGGGTATAAACATTTTGCGCCGAAACGCCGGCGATAGATAGAGCTAGCAGCACCATCAACATGACTATTCGCGTGATCATCCGTTCTATTCTCCAAGAAATGATAACTGTCGAGCAACTTATTAAAACGGTAGGTTAACAGACTTATCTTCTCTCGAAAACACGTGAACCGGTATAAAACAACGTTTAATGTGCTCGGTATCAGTGAGAAAACCCAAATGAAGTTTTTGGAGGAGGGAAATAGTATCGATAGGTCGCTGTCGCCAGTTGACCGAAAATAAGAACAAGAACAATTGCAAGCGAAGCAGTGACAGAGATCCCAAGAGCTGTATTCAACATTGGCGGGTTAGCAACAAGTGCGATCGTTCCGGACGGTCCAATTGAGAGATCGGACGAATCCAACCATCTGACCAACAATCGCAAATAAACAAGGTTGGCGATGGAGCCACAAGAAAGCATTGCCGTCAACACGAGAAGTATTTCCCAAAAGGAGTAGCCCGGCCTTTGCGGTGAACTTCTACAAAACCAAGCCTTTCAAGAGTTCGGAGAAGTTGACGACCGGACAAGAGAGGCAATTTCATATTGCCAGCTCGACCACTTCACGCCCGATTACACTTGGAACTATTTCATCGGGTTCCAGATATAGTTCGATCGCTTCGCGGATGTTGCGAAGCGCTTCGTCTCGTGTCTTTCCTTGTGACCAACACCCTTTGAGAGCCGGAACGCTCGCGACAAAATATCCGTCTTCGCCTTTCTCAATGATCACGCTCAAATTCATTGCATAAGAATACTACTTTTTGTTAAACGATTCGATGTATTTCCGGGTTACTTCTTTCAGCTCTGCGTAGGAAGGGATCACGTACAAGATCGGCTGCATGTCGGAATAATCATAGGGCGTATTGATGACCTGTTCGAGGTTGAAAGGGCGGCGTTCGACGTTGTCAGAAAACGCGTGTTCGAGTTCGCCGTAGCTTGAGAGCAAACCGGCGCCGTATGCCTTGGTATCGCCTTCGTGTTCTACCATTCCGAATTCGACGGTGAACCAATACAAGCGCCCGAGTTCCTCGATCTGCTGATCGGTCGCGACTCGGGCACCGTGGCCGATGAACTGTGAATAATCGGCAAAATTCGGATTTGTGAACATCGGGATGTGACCGATCGCCTCGTGAACAATGTCCGGTTCGGGCGTGTATTCGGGCCGCGAATGATGGCGGATATACTGCGTTGAAAGCATCATACGCCACGAGAGCCAGCTTAAGAATGCTCGGGTATCGACAAGGCCCTCGATAGGAGCAAGCCTGAAACCGGTCAATTCTTTGAGCCGCCGATTCATTTCGGAAAGCTGCGGTATGCGTGTCGTTGATATACCAAGATCAGCTTTCGCTTTTAGATAAAACGGCGAGGCGTGCTTTTGGTGAAGTTCTTCGAGTTTCGTGGCGACGTGCTGCCAGATTCCCTGCTCGTCGGCGTTGTAGTCAACGTCTGTGATCTCACCCGTTTCACGAAACTTCTTAGCTAAACTTGCAATATAATCACGACGCTCTCGATATTCGGGGTCGCTCGCTCCAGGATGATCGAGATCAAGTTCCTCGATGTCCTCAAATGGCATGTCGTGAAACGCAGGCACGTCCGCATCGTCAACGCGATAATTCATCAGCGGGAAAAGCTCTTCGTTTGCGGACGGTGCGGTTGTTGTCAACATAGCGGCTTCTTTCATAATTTCGATGCAGACGGCAGATCTCAGGTTATCTTTGAATAATCTATTGTAAAGGAAGCAATAGAAGCGTTGAATAACGATAGTTAGTTAATATGTTAGGATTACTTTATTTTATTAGGTTTTTCAGAGATTTTCCTTAAGATTGCTGTGGCTGTTGCAAGACCGTTTGAGATATGACCGACGAAATCGACCGTAAAATACTGAAGGAATTGCAGTTAGATGCCCGGACGAGCTTTGCCGAACTAGGCCGGCGTGTCGGGCTGACGACGCCGGCAGTCATCGAGCGCGTTCGCAAACTCGAAGACGCAGGAATAATCACCGGTTATCGTGCCGAGATCGACACCGCGAAGGTCGGCCTGCCGATCACGGCATTTGTGAGGATGAGCATAACCGGAGTTGACTACAGTCACATCATCGAGGTTGCGATAGGTTCTAACGAGGTTCTTGAATGCCACCGCGGTACCGGCGGTGATTCGTTCATAATGAAAGTTGCCGTCGCATCGGTCGAACACCTGCAAGAAGTGATCGACCGATTAACGCCTTATGGTATTACAACGACGACGATCGTGCTTTCGTCGCCGGTCAAACGCCGAATTGTGGAGATCCGTTAACACT
>JBBSKW010000167.1:0-6457 GCA_038256005.1 Pyrinomonadales bacterium | reverse complement strand
GCCGGCAACAACATTCTGACAAGCGGAACGCGTGTTTCTCGAAGCGCGAACGTGACCGTTTGGATCGGCGGCAAACGCGGCGGGGCTTCGACCAATGATCTTGACGACGCGAGCGTCAAAGCGATGGTCGAACAGGCTCAGAAGATCGCGGCGACCGCTCCGGTCGATCGTGAATACATGCCGACGCTCGGCCCGCAAACTTACAAACCGACGAATGGTTATGTCGAATCGACCGCGAATCTTTCGCTCGCCGACCGTGCAAAAGCAATCGGGGCGATCATTTCGGAATGTAAGAAGAAAGGCGTGATCGGTGCGGGCTTTCATTCGGCCCGTGTGCAGGCCGGCGGATCATTAACAAAGAATGGCAACTTTGAATACGAACGCTCTACCAACGTAAGTCTTTCGACGACCGCCCGAACGCCGGACGGAATGAGCTCCGGCTATTTCCTTCGCAGCCATTTCGACATCGCAAAGCTTGATACTCAGCGGATAGCGAACGAAGCAATTAGAAAAGCTCTGGAAGGCAAAGGAGCAAGGACGATTGAACCGGGAAAATACACTGTCGTTCTCGAACCTCCAGCTGTCGCCGATCTAATGGGCAACTTCGGCTTTTCGCTCAACGCACGTAACGCCGAAGAAGGCCGTAGCGTGTTTTCTGCAGCGGGTGGCAAGACGCGACTTGGCGAAAAGATGTTCGACGAAAAGGTCTCGCTGATCAGCGATCCGTGGCATCCTGAACTTCCCGGTTCACAGGCGGCGAACGGCGGCTTACCAGCGGAACGCATCGCAATGATCGAGAACGGCGTGTTGATAACGCTGACGTACAACCGTTTTTGGGCAAAGCAAAAGAGCGTCGAACCGACTCGCGGGCCAGTCAACACGATCTTTCAAACAAGCGACCCGATCTCGACGATCGAAGATATGATCAAGTCGACAAAGAAAGGTATCTTGGTCGGACGCTTCTGGTACATCCGCGGAACCGATCCGCGAACAGCGAGCTCGACCGGGCTGACGCGTGATGGCGTGTGGATGATCGAGAACGGAAAGATCGCCTATCCGCTAAGAAACTTCCGGTTCAATCAATCGGTAACGCAGATGCTCGCGCCGGGAAACGTGTTGATGGTCGGTGCATCGGAACGCGTCGGCGGTTCCGAAGGCGGCGGAGCGAGTGCTTCGTTGCTGCCCGCCTTGAAGTTGAAAGAGTTTAACTTCACATCGCAGTCCGAAGCGGTGTAAGCAGATCTGCTTTTCTTTTGAAGTGATTGACCGTATGATTATGGGGGATGTTCGCATCCTCCTTTTCTTTTACCAATTCCATTAACTGCTTCGTCACCATTTGCTGATGCTCGCTTCAAACTTTGAGTTGATAACAGGCATGCCGGTCATAGTCGGCTATATTTTTACGTTCATTTTTGGCTCGGCCATCGGCAGTTTTTTGAATGTCGTTATCCATCGCGTGCCGCGTGAACAATCGGTGGTATTTCCGGGCTCGGCTTGTCCGGAATGCCGACAGGCGATCAAGGGTTACGACAATATTCCAGTGTTTAGCTGGCTGATCCTTGGTGGTAAATGCCGAAATTGTAAGGTTCCGATATCGGCTCGTTATCCTGCGGTCGAATTATTTACCGGACTCTTGTGGGTTCTTGTTTTTTGGCAGATCGGTTTTACGCCGTTGCTTCCTGTGGCGTTCGCATTCGTTTCGGCTGTCGTCGCCCTGATGTTCATTGACGCCGAGCACATGATCTTGCCTAACGTGATTACCTACCCATTTTTGGTGATCGCGATCGCCCTCCGATTGATATTTCCGATCGTGTTGGGCGTTGATTACTTTGGCGATTCGGTTCACCCACCGATGGCGGGAATGGCCGGTTATCCGCTTTGGTTAGTTTCTTTGGTCGGAGCAATTCTTGGAGCACTCGCCGGCGGCGGTTCACTTTGGCTCGTAGGTGAACTCTGGAAACGTTTTCGCGGCGTCGATGCGATGGGCTTGGGCGATGTAAAGATGATGCTGGGCGTCGGAGCGATACTCGGTTGGCGTCTTTCGGTATTGGCGATTTTCATCGCTGCATTTGCCGGAGCAATAATTGGATTAGCCGTGATAGCAAAACAGAAAGATCGCGATATGCAAACTCAGATCCCGTTCGGGATATTTCTCGGGATCGGCTCGGTCGTCGCCCTTTTATTCGGCGACGTTATCGTTCGCTGGTATCTTGGCAACTTTGTAGCTTAGCTTGCGTTCGATTCAACGCATTTGGTTGAGCAAAAGTACATTGTTGAATTTAGTTTGATCGCTTTACTATTTGCTACCCAAGTTCCGCACTTCGCACAATTAACCAGCTTTCCGGCCGATTTTAGCTCAGGTTCAGCATTCGGCCGTGGCATCGTTCCAACATTTTCACGCATTTCCTTTAGCATTCGCCATATCTGCAGTCCGGCAAGCAGCTGTTTGCGGTAGCGATACGCCGTTAGGCCTAGCAACAACGCGATCACCGCTAATATAAGAAAGAATTCTCTCATTGTTTCGCAGGCGGCGGTGTCGCGAGAACATTCGTAAGTTCCGGAATTGCCGGATTAGTGCTGTCAACGGACTTTAATTGCTCCAAAGCTTTTGCGGCCTCGGCAGCTTGCCCGTTCGCCCACAAAGCCTGGATCATAAATTGAAGTGCCCGCTGGTTCTTTCCATCAAGCTCGAGAGCTTTTCGAAATTCCGGGATCGCTTTTTCATATTCCGGCGGCTCACTCAAAGAATAAGTCAAAGCAATGTCCGCCAGTACATTTGTATCTTTTGGCTTGAGTGAAGACGCTTTTTGGTAGACTTCTCTTGCCGTCTTGAATCCTGACTTGTCCGTTCCAAAATTCGCCTTATCAAAATGAGCATTGCCAAGGATGACGAGCGTGTCATAGTTTTTCGGGTCCGCGGTGTTGACGCGTTCGAGCAACTTGATCGAATCGGTTAAAAGCCCTACGTTCTTCTCCATCGCGGCATAGCGGTACAAACCGATCCCGAGCTCTTTGCTAAATTTTATATTTCCGGGATTCGCGTCGGCCTCGGCGATCTTTGTACGAATATCTTCTTCGGAAATTGTGAAACGCGACGATTTTACTTCGTTTTCGGCTGAAAGCTGAGTGAGGCGGTCGCTCTGTCTCCGCAGATCATCGATCTCGCCGCGATTGAAAGAATTGGCGATCAAAAATCCACCGGCAAAGCTCAGGAATATGGTCGCCAGCATTATCAATAATTGCTTTGTTTTCACCTTTTACAAGTCTAACAAATCAGTATTATATGAAAAAACGCCGCACCAAATGGAACGGCGTCGTAATAAACTCATTGAAAAATTATTCCTTCTTTCCGTCCGAAGGTATAAACGGCAGATCGTCCGCCCTACGTCGGATCGGCGGATCGGTCGCTCGCCGGCGCGGGATCGCTCCCGTATTTCGGCGATCAACACTGCCGGCCGGAAGCACCTGGCCATGAACTGCCTCGACCAGAATACGTGTGATCTCCTGTGAGAGTGTGCGATGTTCAGCCGCCGCTCTTCGCCGCAGAGACTCTTTTAATTCATTGGGCACGTATGCACCGATAAACACACCTTTTCGGTTTGCCATAAAATTTTACTTTTAACCCTGAGTTGAAGTGAACGCTAATGTGCGGAGCACGCCTATAAGCCGAATTTTGTATCCCGAATAATCGGAACGGCGACCATTCATCTAGGCTTATCGTTACCGGTAAGCTCGAGCGATCTACCCGGAAACGCTGCCGGCTTTCGCCGAGCGACGGACGGGCAGCCCGAACGCGTTTCCCTATTTGATCTTGCACCGCGAGGAGTTTACCTGGCCGGCCGTGTTACCACGTTCCGCCGGTGAGCTCTTACCTCACCCTTTCACCCTTGACCTCGACGAATCGAGGCAGGTTTACTCTCTGTTGCACTTGTCGTCATCCCGACTAATCGGGACGCCCGGTCGTTAACCGGCTCGTTGCCCTACGGTGTTCGGACTTTCCTCCTTTTACTAGAAAAGGCGGCCGCCCGGCATGCTCCGCTGCATAAAATAAGCTTATAACAAATATTGTTGAACAACCAAATGCAAATTACAAAATTGTTACAAGTTAGGGTTTAGAAGCTGATCCAATATTCCTCTGCAGTGCTCAAGACAAATCACTTGTTGATCACACCCTCAGGTCAAATCTTACGCTGGTTAAGGAAATCGGTCGGAAAAAGATGGAGCCATTTCAGATTGATCTCTTCGAGCAAAAGATTTTCGATCTCTTCGGCAGTTGAAAGGCCCATGGCCCGATTAGCAAATTCAGCGACTTCCTCAAATGCGATTCCTTCTACGACGCGCATTACCCGCTCGATGGAATGTAGGTTCATACTAAAATCGACCGCGCCAAGCCCGATTAGTAGAGGAGTGTAAAACGGCGAACCGGCCATTTCCCCGCATACGACGATCGGCTTATTGGACTTTTTGCCGGCATCGATCACTTGTAGAATCGCACGGATAACGGCCGGATGCAGCGTCCGAAACCAGTTCGATACACTCTCATTGTCTCGGTCCACGGCTAGAATATATTGCACCAGATCGTTGGTGCCGAGACATGCGAAATCGACCTCGCTCAAGATCTCATCGACCATGAAGACGGCGGAAGGTACTTCGATCATTGCGCCAAAGCCGACATCGCCCGAGGCTTTCCCCGAATCGATCAATTCCTGCCGGCGCTCGGATAGTAGTTCTTTCGCGTAGCGTATCTCCGGAAGACCGGTGACCATGGGCAAAATTATGTCGATCTTTGTGCCGACCGAGGCTTGTAGGATCGCCCCAAGTTGGCATCGGAGCTGCTTTGATTCCTCGATTGCCAGCCGAATACCGCGTCTCCCGAGCGCCGGGTTCTTTTCCCGTACGCCGAATCCGGAATCCATTTGCTGGGCTCCCACATCGAATGTACGAATACAAATTCCCATCTCGCCCGCCGCTTCTGCGAGTTTTCGATACGAATTGATCTGCTGACGCTCGGTTGGAAAACCGTTGTATCGGTTAAACAAGATCTCAGTTCGAAAGAGGCCAACGCCCTTTGTTCCAAATGCCTCGGCGTCATGCACACTTTCCGGCGAATCCGCATTTAACCGAATAGAGATCTTTCGGCCGTCGATAGTTTTAAGATCACCTGATGCGTTAACCTTTGTTATCGATCGAAGGGCGGTCGAAGCAGGCTTTCCTTGGGAATAATGTGCGAGCGTAGATTCGGTCGGAGACAGAATTGCCTCGCCGCGAAATCCGTCGACGATCACGTCCTGCCCGGTTCCGACAAGACGCAAAAGGTTGCGAATACCCGTTACCGCAGGTAGTCCAAGTTCGCGTGCAAGTATGAACGTGTGCGATGTCCAGCCGCCGTGTTCCGTCAGGCAACCGGCGATATGTCCTGATCCAAGATCGACGATCGTAGAAGGGCTAAGTTCACTGGCCGCGATGATCACGCCTTTAGGTATTTGGCGAAGCGATCCTGATGCTTTTGCGAAAGACGACAAGACTCGATCAACCACGTCTTGTATGTCGACGTAGCGATCACGCATATGTTCATCAGGGATCGACTTGAATCTTGAAATGTATTCGTCGCCGATGCTTGAAACTGCCCATTCCGCGTTAACTGTTTCCCTTTGGATCAGTTCCTCGATCCGATTACGAAAAGATCTGTCGTCAAGTATGGCGATATGGGCTGAAATAATGTCGGCGCGAGCTTTCGAGGAACCGACGGAACGCAGTAATCGGCTGAGCTGACCGAGTGAGGTCTTAAATGCTGAATCAAGTTTTTGTATTTCGGACGGGATCGAACTTTCGTCTATCGCAGCACGAAAAAACTGTCGCTTTTGGCCGTGGAGCGGAACGATCTTCCCGATAGCTATTCCGCGAGCAACCGGAAGACCCATCAGGCGGATCTCTCCCGTTGACTGTTGATTTGACAATGAACTGCCTTCCGATTTCATTTTTACGGCAGTGATCGAATACGGTCTTTTTATCCCTGCGATGGGAAATACGGTTTTAGCAACCCGGCGAATGCGGCAAGGTTTCGGGTTTGAATAAGCAACTCACCCGGACCGGTAAATTCTGCGACCAATCCTTCCCCGCTCATCATACTTCGAAAAAATCCGCTTCTCGCCGCCTTTCGAAGGTTGTATTGCATGTGCCCTTCCCAAGCAACAAGATGACCGGTATCAACTACGTACTGCTCGCCGGGCCGGAGGACTTTTCTGTGAATGGCACCAAATGATGATACAAGCAAGAGTCCTGTACCGCTTACTTCCAATACGAACAATCCTTCGCCGCCAAAGAAGGATTTTGCACCGCCGAATTTTGTTTCAACAGCAAGGCTTGTATCGCCCGCAAGGTAAGAGCTCCCCTGCACCTTGAAAGTCTGGCTTTTCATTTCAATTCCTGCGATGTCACCCGGAGCTCCCGGTGCGAG
>JBBSKW010000166.1:0-6497 GCA_038256005.1 Pyrinomonadales bacterium | reverse complement strand
CACTTACGGCGGTCGTTTCGAGAGCGCCAGCACGACCGGGCGCGGTGTGTACGGCTTTGCGACCTCTACCACTGGCATCAACTACGGCGTGTACGGTAATAGCTTCAGCCCCGATGGCTATGGCGGCTACTTCGAAGGACGCTCGTATTTTGAAGGCAACGTCGGCCTCGGCGTACTCACGCCAACGTTCCAACTTCAACTCTCCACCAACTCCGCCGCCAAGCCCACCAGCAGCAGTTGGACCATCTCTTCCGACCGGCGGCTGAAGCAGAACATCCGGCCAATCGACGGCGCTCTGGGTCAGCTCATGCATCTGCGCGGCGTCACCTATCAATGGAAAGACCCTGCGTCGCAGGGCGACATGACGGGAACCTACACCGGCATGATCGCTCAGGATGTGGAGAAAGTCTTTCCCGAATGGATCAGGGACGATGCCAACGGCTTTAAGACCCTGACCGTGATCGGGTTTGAAGGCATCGTGGTCGAAGCCCTGCGCGAATTGCGTGCGGAGAAAGACGCCGAGATCAGTGGCCAGCAGAATCAGATAAGCAGTCAGCAAAGCCAGATCGAAGCTCAGGGCGCTAGGATCAAGTCGCTTGAGTTGCAACTCGAGGCGTTCAAGGCTCTGGTATGTTCACAAAACCCGTCGGCGGAGGTTTGCCGGCCAAAGAATTAGAAGGAATCGTTATGAAGAAACTTAGCGTTATATTTGCGTGTGCGGTTCTGACCGTTTTTGCTGTCAACGTTGCCCTTTCGCAGTCCGGCGGCAGCTTTACTATCACCAAATCGGTGATCGGCGGTGGCGGCGGGCGAACCGCGGGCGGTGCGTTCACGGTCGATGGAACGATCGGCGAATCGGTTGCTGGGACCACATCAACGGGCGGCAACTTTAGCATCTCGTCCGGTTTCTGGGCTGGCGGCGGCGGTTCTGCTGTGGAGCCGAATGATGCACCGTTCGATTTTGACGGTGATGGGAAGACGGATATAGCGATCTTCCGGCCGGCTCCGACCGGAGGTGAATGGTGGTGGCAGAGGTCGAGCGATAATCAGGTTCCTGCGACGCCGTTTGGTTTAGCGACGGACGTGATAGCACCGGGCGACTTCACCGGTGATGGGAAGCTCGATATCACGGTTTGGCGGCCTGCGAGCGGGTTCTGGTACATCCTGCGAAGCGAAGATTTCAGCTTCTACGGTTTCCCGTTTGGTGCGAACGGCGATGTGCCGATGACGGCTGATTACGATGGTGACGGCAAGGACGACCCGACCGTGTTCAGAGCTGGAGTTGGGCTGTGGTTTATTACGCGTTCGAGCGACAATCAGGTCGAAACGATCCAGTTCGGTCTGCCCGGTGACGTTCCGGTTGCTGCTGATTACGACGGCGATGGAAAAGCCGACGTTGCGATCCGGCGAAATGGCCCGAACGGAGCCGAATGGTGGATCAACCGAAGCACGCAAGGTGTGATCGCTCTGATCTTCGGAGCATCGACCGACCGAGCGGTTCCCGGCGATTATACCGGCGACGGCAAGACAGATGTCGCATATTTCCGTCCATCGACAGGTTTCTGGTTCATCCTCAGAAGCGAAGACTTTAGCTTCTACGGCTTCCCGTTCGGAGCGAATGGAGATCAACCCGTCTCAGGCGACTACGACGGCGATGGCCGCATCGACCCGGCAGTCTTCCGGCCTTCGACGAACACGTGGTTCATCGCAGGCTCAACCTCGGGAACCCAGATCCAAAACTTTGGCCTCCCCGGCGACCGACCGATCCCGAATGCGTTCGTGAGATAGTTCGGAACCGCCTGATAGCGGAGGGGCAAGCCTCTCCGCTACTTTACGGCCAGCTGACGATGATTTAATAGGGCGGTGGGGCGAAGCAAATGTGCGGGCTAATCCACTACTACGGCAAATGGTTCCGACATTGCTAAACCCTAACTCGTATCTGGCAGCTTCCATTTGGGCAACCTGACGTCGGCGTAAGAGCCAAGTAATTAGCCTTACGTATTTGCGATTGCGGCTTTTTCTAATATACTTTGGTTGAGTTTGCCCGGGCGAGGTTTCCTAATGGTTGAAGCCCGAGGGTCAAGCGGTTCGAGATTTCGGGGCCGATCTGGCCCGTTGACAGATTTTGAAAGGGTTGAGCCGGCCGTTTGGTCGCCGTCGCTCCCCGAATGCGGTTAAGGTGAATACGCCTTTACCGTACGAAAAAGATCCTGCGTGAAAACTTCGATTAGCATTAGGTTCGGCCTCTCAGCCGGATCGTACGCAATAAAAGTGTATTGACCGCTAGATTTTCCGCGTCTTCCTAAAGGCGTGTTTCAGACATCTGCATCTCGCTTCCGCGCATCGCCTAGCCGGCACTCTAACCATCTTATTTACAAGGAATTAGGACAAGAATGTCTAAAGAAATGATCATCAGCGTCAATGGACGCGAGAAGAAGATCGCCATTCTGGATAACGGAAAGGTGACGGAATTTTACATTGAACGCGGGGACGAGGAAAATTCGGGCATCGCGGGCAATATTTACAAGGGCCGCGTTCAGCGCGTGCTGCCTGGTATGCAATCGGCGTTTGTCGCCATCGGGCTCGAACGCGACGCGTTCCTCTATGTTTCTGACTTTTTTGACGAAGAGGAAGAGATCGAGCGGATCGTTATGGAGAAATCCAAAAAAGGTTCGCAGGAAGAGGCGAAACGCGAGGCTAACGATCGTATCGATCGGGCTCGGCTTGAACGCGAAAAACAGATGGAATCGGTCCAGGAGCTTGCAGAACCGCTTGTCGAAGGAGCTGAGCTGGAAGGATCTGATGCCGATGCAAAGGTCGAGACCGATTTTCGCTCACGCGGCCGCGATCGTAGCCGCCGTGGCCGCCGCGACCGAGAAGATCGGGACGATCGTCCAACTTCGGCACCTCGCTCGGATGAAAATGCTGAAAGCGAGCCGGAAGTTGAGACTCAAGAGCCTTCCGCTCCAATATTCGAATTCGAGGATTCCGGTTTCGAACGTATCGTCGATGCCGATGAAGAGACGACGGGCGATTTGTTCAAGGATGCTTATATGCAAGAAGCGATCGTCGATCGCGTCCGCCGTGTTGAATTTGATATGGAAAGCATCGATGAAGCCGCCGTCGGATCTTTGTTGGCGGATGTTTCAGTGAAAGATAGCGGTTTCGAGCGCATCGCCGATGAGGACGATCAACCGGCCGAAGATAGTCCGAAGAAATCAAAGAAAGGTGCCAAGGATAAGACGTCAGCTTCGAAACGCTCGAAGAAAGTCGATTCCGACGTAGAAACAAGCGAAGATGCCGAAGTAAAGGAAAAGGCTCCAGCAAAGAAAAAGGCACCATCTAGCAGATCAAGATCAGCGAAAAGTAAGGCTTCGACCGAAACGGAAGAAACACTTCCAGATGCTGAAGCAAGTGTTCGTGAGTCTTCAGAGACAGCTGAAATGTCTGTTCGCCGCGGCGGTCGCGGCCGTCGAAGAGGCGGCCGTCCCAAAAAGGCCGAAAATGGCGAAGGCGAATCGGGTGAAAGTGTGCCCGGGTTTGACGACGTTCTAAAAGAAGGCGAAACCTCAAAGCGTGAGGCGGAAACAGCGGTGCCTGAAACTGCCGCTGTTGAAGAAGTTGAAGCTCCACAGGCCGCTGAAATTGAGCCCGAGGAAAAAGAAACGCGCAACGAAGACGCCCCACAACGAGAACGAGAACCGCGGCAGCAAAACCGGGGCGGCAGAGGCCGCGATCGGCAGCCGTCTAACCGCAATGCTGAACCACGAAACGACCGAACCGATCGACCCGAGCGGAATGATCGACCCGAGCGCAACGAGCGGCCCGAGCGTAATGAGCGAAACGACCGTAACGACCGACCGGATCGACGCGATCGGCCAGCCCAGCCGACCATCTCCGATCTTCTTCGTGAAGGGCAAGAGATACTTGTCCAGATCGCGAAAGAGCCGATCGCAAAAAAGGGTGCGCGAATAACATCGCACATCGCTCTTCCCGGACGGTTCCTGGTTTACATGCCGACGATCGAACATCTGGGCGTTTCCCGAAAGATCGAATCCTCAAGCGAACGCAGCCGGCTACGAACGTTGATCCAACGCATTCGTCAGGACGAGGAAATACCTTCGGGCGGATTTATTGTCCGCACTGCGGGAATTGGGATTTCGGAAGAGGATCTGCGACAAGATGCACGCTATTTAGTCCGAACCTGGTTGGATATCAAGAAGACTTCCGAAAAAGCGAAATCGCCAGCGGTCGTCCATCAGGATCTCGACCTTGTTCAGCGTCTGCTTCGCGATCAGCTTTCCGACGAGTTCACGGCGATCCGTGTTGATAGCGAAGATGAGTATCTGCGAACCGTAGAGTTCATCAATAGAATTCAGCCGAAACTTGTGAATCGTGTGAAGTTTTACACGCGCGAACAGCCGATTCTTGACGCGTACAACGTGCAGGAAGAGATCGACAAGGCTTTGAAGCCGCGGGTTTGGCTGAAATCCGGCGGATATCTGGTCATTAATCAGACCGAAGCTCTCGTTGCGATCGACGTTAACACGGGCAAGTTCGTTGGAAAGGGGAATGCCCGGCTTGAGGACACGATCACGCGAACGAATATGGAGGCGGTCGATGAGATCGCGCGGCAGATCCGGCTTCGCGACCTCGGCGGGATCATCGTTCTCGACCTGATCGACATGGAAGACCGGCGCAATCGCCACAAGGTTTCGCAGGCATTGCAGGAAGCCCTTTCAACTGACCGTTCGCCAACTAAAGTGCTTTCGTTCAATGATTTCGGGTTGATCATAATGACCCGCAAGCGCGTCAAGCAATCGCTCGAAAGAACGATGTGTGCGCCGTGCGAATATTGCGAAGGTGCAGGTTGGGTCAAATCGCCGACAACAATTTGCTACGAGATCCTGTCGGAGGCAAATCGGCTCTCCAAACATCTCGATGATGTACGACAGACAACCCTTCGCGTCCATCCGGAAGTTGTCAAAGCGTTACGAAGTTCGGAGCGAGAAGTATTCGAAGAGATCGAGGCGCTTCTCGGAAATGTGGATCTAACGGCTGACCCGCACATCCATCAAGCCCAGTACGATTTTGCTTTTGTTTGATCAGATGGAATCGAACGCAAAAAGCTGTCCTAAAGGAATTTAGGGCAGCTTTTTAGAGTGGTGCAATAACTAAGACAGGAGCCTGGCCAAGTCAGTTCTTATAGTTTCAAGTCTTTCTTTAATTCTTTTGGATTGGTGGGCTTTTCGAAGATCGAATCCGAAATCACTTTATTGAACTCTACGGTTTCGTAATTGATTCGTGAGGTCTGGATACCGCCGGTAAAGCGGTCAATAATGAACGGCGATTTGATACCGCCGAAATCAAGAAATTGTGCATAGCGGTCTTCTTCGGCGGTCTCTTCACCATCACCATTCTTTTTTCGCTGGATCGCTTTCGCGGGAATTCCCGTATCCGCACTGATCTCAAATTCCACGACAAATCCATCTTTATAGGTCAGCAGTAGAACGTGGTTACGTTTTCCGAGCGTCGCTGGCCGCTTGCCAACATACGATAACTCGGCATAACCCTTCCAATGTCCGCGAAGGAGATTATCGATGCTGGCGCGAAGGCCGTGCTTGAAGTTTTTCACCTGTAGCGGCGTTTGCACTTTGATTATCTCGTTGTCGCCATCGAATACCCAACCGGTCTCGCCAACGTTCGTCTGTACCGATTTAACTCCGCCGCCCTTGAATTCGGTCCGGCCCTTATCGGGGAAGACGATCACATCGACGAACGATTGGAACGAGATGATCGCACCATCGCGAATGATGCTGAACTTTCCTCGTCCGACCTGCGTCTTTACGTTCAGATACTTCTCGCCGCCGAGGGCCGCAACGGCGCGATCGATAACCGCCTGTGCCTCGTCCGCTTGAACCGCAGCTTGACCGGTTAATGACAATAGGATCGCGAACGCGATGAAGAGACGAGTGTACGACGGTCTGTTATGGGGCATAAGATACTACGCGGGTGACGCTAACGCGTGAACCATTTTTGTGAACGGCCGGCCGAAATTTGATCTTTCTAACTGCTTCTTCGATCTTTACTCTGCTGTTTGACGGCAAGTCCGCCGGCATTTCAAAAACCGAAGCACTTCCTCGTGATGCGAAAAACACTTTGACATCTAATTTGCTGCCATAAGATGCTGGAAGCGTGG
This sequence comes from Pyrinomonadales bacterium, assembly GCA_038256005.1. GTDB lineage: Bacteria > Acidobacteriota > Blastocatellia > Pyrinomonadales > Pyrinomonadaceae > OLB17. The sequence continues at coordinate 298 of JBBSKW010000166.1, read as the reverse complement.
CAAAATCAATTTCAGGTTTTGGAGCAGAAAGCACGGCAACTTTTGTTCTGATCGCATTCTCATCCTCATCGGCAAAATAAAGACTGAAAACATACTCGACCGTGGTCACTTCCTCCATCGGTTCGCCGTTCATCGCCTTTGGCTTAAACCGTATCTTCTTCGCCGCTTCCACGGCACGCTCGGTCAACCCATTCGAGAGCGGCTGTAGGACGGTTACGTCACCGATCTGGCCATTTGCTTTGAAAACAACATTGAGCTTTACGTTGCCCTGAATACGGTTTTCGCGCGCGTCTTCGGT